>NZ_VOSR01000372.1:0-3956 GCF_007997345.1 Mitsuaria sp. TWR114 | reverse complement strand
CGGCGCGCTGGCGCTGCTGGCGCTCGTCGACCAGCCAGCCGATGCGCATCAGCACCATCAGCAACAGCAGCGTCACCCCGCCCAGGATCAGCAGCTTCCACCACAGCGCCTTGCTCTGCATTCGTCCTCTCCTTGCCCGCGGGCCATTTAGGGAAGGCGGCAGTCTCGGCAGGCGGGGTGAGCTCAGGACGAAGTTTGTGTGGCGGCCGTGAAGTGGGGGAAGGAGAGCCGCACGCGCAGGCCCGGCTCGGCCGGCTCGAAGCGCAGGTCGCCGCGGTGCAGGCCGGCGATCTGGCGCACGATCGCCAGGCCCAGGCCGGAGCCCTTGCGCAGGCTGCCCGGTCGCGCCGTCGAGAAGAAGCGCTCGCCCAGCTGCGCGAACGCGGCGGTCGGCACGCCGGGCCCCTGGTCGCGGAGCTCGAAGAAGGCGCGGCGGCCGCCCGCCCCGGACGCGGGCTCGATGCCGACCTGCAGCGTCAGCTCGGCGCCGGCGGGCGAGAAGTCGATCGCGTTGGCCAGCAGGTTGCTGATGGCGAGCATCAGCATCTCGGCGTCGGCCTGCAGCTCGACCTCGTCGCGGCGCAGCCAGCGCACCGTCAGCGCCTGCTGCGCCAGGCGGTCGTCGAGTTGCGCGAGCACCTCGTCGACCGTGGCCGCCAGCGCCACCGGCCGCGGATGCGCCGGCCCGCGCCGCAACTCCAGCGTCGACAGCGCCAGCAGCCGCTCGACCAGTTCCGTCATGCGCTCGCTCTGCGAGACCACCTGCGCGGCGAAGCGCTGGCGGTCCGGCGCCGGCAGGTCGTCCTGCAGCAGCTCGCCGGCTCCGCGCAGCGCCGCCAGCGGGCTCTTGAGCTCATGCGTGAGCGCGCGCGCCATGTGCTCGAGGCGCTCGCGCCCATCGAGCCGCTCTCGCATCGCGTCCATCGCATGGGCCAGGTCGCCGAGTTCACCGGGCACCTTGGGCGGCGCCTGGCGCTCGCCCATCTGCACTTCCTGGGCGTAGCGGCGCAGGCGCCGCACGGTGACGATCATCCAGGCCGTCACCGCCACGCCCACCGCCAGCGACACCGCCAGCAGCGACAGTCCCGCGATCCAGATGCGGCGCTCGGCGCGGTAGATGATCTGCTGCACCGCGGCGGCCGGCTTGGCGACGGTGACCACGCCGATCGTGCGGCCGTCCAGGCGCACCGGCGCGGCCACGTACATCACCGGGCTGCCCTGCGCGTCCTTGCCGTTGCCCAGGTCGCCGGCGTTGCCGTAGGGCGTGAGCTGTTCCGGTGTCGTCCGGGCGCCGTATTCGCCGCGCAGCGTGCGGGCGACGTCATTCCAGGCCGAGTAGTCCTGCCCGACCGCCGGCGCGGGACTGGTGTCCAGCACCACGCGGCCGGCGGCGTCGGTGACATAGATGCGGAAATCCAGCGTGCGCTTGCGGGCGCTGAGGATGCGGGCGTCCACCGGCCGCTCCGCGTAGTCCTTCACCCGCTGCGCGAAAGCGGTGCCCACCAGGTCGCCGCCGGGCGGCATCGCGGCCAGTTCATCGCGGGCCAGCGCCGCCACCAGGTTGGCGGTGTCCACCATCATGTCTTCCATCACCTCGCGCACGCTGGGCTTGAACTCGCCCAGCACGACGCGCAGCAGGATGAAGGCGCTCAGGCCCGCCACCAGGAAGAAGCCGAGGAACAGCCGCAGGCCCAGGCGCATGCGCCGTCACTCCAGCGAGTAGCCCATGCCGCGGTGCGTGCGGATGGGGTCCAGCTCCGGGCGCACCTGGCGCAGCTTGGCGCGCAGCGTCTTGATGTGGGTGTCGACGGTGCGGTCGCCGCTGTCGGCGTCCAGGCCCCAGACGGCATCGAGCAGGCTCTCGCGGCTGTGGATGCGGCCGGGCGCCTTCAGCAGTCGCAGCAGCAGGCCGAGCTCGCGGCGGGTCAACGGCAGCAGCTCGCCATGGAAACGCACGCGGGAGCCCTCGGCCTCGACGAGGAAACCGGCCACGGCCGGCGCGCTCGGCTCCGCCGGGGCCTGGGCCCGCCGCAGCAGCGCCCGCACCCGCGCCACCAGCTCCCGGTTGCTGAAGGGCTTGGCGAGGTAGTCGTCCGCGCCGAGTTCCAGCCCCAGCACCTTGTCGCTCTCCTCGCTGCGCGCGCTGAGCATCAGCACCGGCAGGCGCCCGAGCGGGCCCTGGCGCAGTTCGCGGCACAGGTCCAGGCCGTTGCCGTCGGGCAGGCCCACGTCCAGGATCGCCAGGTCCGGCGGCGTCGTGGACAGCGCGGCGCGGGCCTCGTGCAGCCAGCCGCAGGCGCGGACGCGGTAGCCCTCGCGTTCCAGCACGAAGCTGACCGTCTGGGCGATGGCGGGGTCGTCCTCCAGCAGCAGGACCTGGCCGGCGAACGGCGCGGGCGGCAGGGTGGGCGAGGACGGGGCGGGCGCGGTCGAACTCATGGGCGCGATCATCGCGGAGCGGCGGACAGTCCGCGAAGGTAACGCAGCCCCTCGGCGGCGCGCGGGCCATACCAGCTGACCAACTCGCCATCGACGAGGCGCACCCTCGCGTTCGGGCACAGCGCCTGGGCTTCGGCCAGGTGCTGGGCGCCGAACCGGTAGGGCTCGGAACTGAGCAGCAGTTCGTCGACGCCGGCCAGCCAGGGCTCGTCGCCCGTCAGCACCGGATAGCGCGCCGCGCCGCGCTCGCCGCCCTCGACCGGGGGCCAGGTCGCCCAGCCCACCTCCGCGAGCATGCGGGAGATATAGGTATCGCGGGCGACCGTCATCCAGGGGTCGCGCCAGATCAGATAGAGGACGCGCGGCGCCGGCCGCCCCTCGCCCGCTGCCCGCAGGGCCCGACAGACCGCCAGTTCCTCCCGCAGGGCGTCGGCCAGCCGGTTCGCCCGGTCACGGAGATCGGGGACATGCGGGAGCGAACTCGCCCCTGTCGAACTTTCTTCCGAGCCTTGGAGATTTCTGCCGGTGAGTTCAGACCTGACCCTCCAATCGGCGGCAAAAACCTCCACCATCTCCACCATCTGGGTGACCAAGGTCAGGTTGTCAGCGGGTGCGCAGGGATGCGTCACCACCACATGGGGGACGAATTCGCGCAGGGCCTGGACCGTCTCGAGCCGGTTTTCATCAACGTTCACGATGACATGGCTCGGGGCCAGCATCCGCAACTTGCGGAGATTGACGTCCTTGGTTCCACCGATCTTTGATATTGCTGACACCGCCGGCGCGGGATGAATGCAAAAACCGGTGCGACCGACCACCCAAGGCCCCAGTCCGAGGGCGAACAGCAGTTCGGTCACCGACGGAACCAGCGAGACGATGCGCAGCTCGGGCGTGAGCGGGACGGGCGTGGACGGCGGGCGCTGGAGGGCGATGGGCGTCACCTTGTGCGATTAGGGGGCGGGTTCACCCGCATAGTGGAAAACACCGAGCGCCGGCGGGGGGTCTCGGGAGCCGGTTTTGCCCCGATGTAAAGCCGGCGGCGAAGGATTTCCAGCGCTTCCGACACTGCTCGGGGTTTGCGCGCATAAGCTGAAAAACAACAACCGGCTTGACGCGTTGCGAACCGCCAATCCTGTCACACATAATCGGATCGCCTGAATGCAGCGCCTTCGTATGAGTGGTTCACGATGGGTTGAAGCAGCACATTGGGTTATTTGGTTTTGAAAGGGCTTCCCCCATGGGAAACAAGCTATACGTGGGCAACCTCGCTTACAGCGTGCGAGATGAGTCGCTCCAGGAGGCATTCTCGCAATTCGGCACCGTCATCTCCGCCAAGGTCATGATGGACCGCGAGACCGGCCGTTCCAAGGGCTTCGGCTTCGTGGAAATGTCGACCGACGACGAAGCGCAATCCGCCATCAACGGCATGAACGGTCAGGCCCTGGAAGGCCGCGCGATCGTGGTCAACGTGGCGCGTCCGCGTGAAGACCGTCCGGGTGGCGGCGGCGGCTTCGGTG
>NZ_VOSR01000371.1:0-8084 GCF_007997345.1 Mitsuaria sp. TWR114 | reverse complement strand
GCCCGCCCAGCGCGACACGCCCGACACCGCGCCGCCGCTGACGCCGCCGGACGGCCGGCCCTACAACCCCGTCGTCACCCTCAACGGCTGGACGCTGCCCTGGCGCATGCGCGACGGCGTCAAGGAATTCCACCTCGTCGCCGAGCCGGTCCTGCGCGAACTCGCGCCGGGCTGCACCGCCCACCTGTGGGGCTACAACGGCCAGTCGCCCGGCCCCACCATCGAGGTCGTCGAAGGCGACCGCGTGCGCATCTACGTCACCAACAAGCTGCCCGAGCACACCAGCGTCCACTGGCATGGCCAGCGCCTGCCCAACGGCATGGACGGCGTCTCCGGGCTCACGCAGCCCGCGATCAAGCCGGGCGAGACCTTCGTCTACGAGTTCATCGCCCGCCGGCCCGGCACCTTCATGTACCACCGCATGCGGACGAGATGACGCAGATGGCGATGGGCATGATGGGCTTCTGGGTCACCCATCCGAAGGCGCGACACCCGCAGATCGCCGAGGTGCAGCGCGACTTCTGCTTCCTGCTCTCCAGCTACGACATCGACCCCGGCAGCTACACGCCGCGCACGATGACGATGACCGACTTCAACCTCTGGACCTGGAACAGCCGCGTCTTCCCCGGCATCGACACGCTCAACGTGCGCCAGGGCGACCGCGTGCGGGTGCGGATCGGCAACCTCACGATGACCAACCACCCCATCCACCTGCACGGGCACGAGTTCGAGGTCACCGGCACCGATGGCGGTCCGGTGCCCAGGTCCGCGCGCTGGCCCGAGGTCACCACCGACGTCGCGGTGGGCCAGATGCGGCAGATCGAATTCATCGCCGACGAGCCCGGCGACTGGGCCATCCACTGCCACAAGAGCCACCACACCATGAACGCCATGGGCCATGAAGTCGACACGCTGATCGGCGTCGACCACCGCGGGCTGGCCGCGCGCATCAACAAGGTCATCCCCGACTACATGGCGATGGGCGAGCGCGGCATGGCCGACATGGCCGAGATGGAGATGCCGCTGCCGGAGAACACCATCCCGATGATGGCCGGGCGGGGGCCGCATGGCGCGCTGGAGATGGGCGGCATGTTCAGCGTCCTCAAGGTCCGCAAGGACCAGAAGCCCGGCGACTACCGCGATCCGGGCTGGTACGCCGCGCCGCGCGGCACGGTCGCTCGCGCGGTCGATGCCCCGCTCGGAGCGCCGTCGGCTCCCGCACCGAGGACCGCTGCGCCCTCGTCGGCGCCCGCGCCCGAACCGCTGCGCGTGCGCAAGCCCGATGGCCACGGCCATCAAGGCCATTGACCCATTGCTCATCACAACATCGGCGCGCGATCCGCGACGTGCGATCCGCGCGCCGTCGACCTCGATTCAAACGCTCACCAGGAGATCACCATGAACCGTTTTCCCACCCTCCTTGCCGCCATCGCGCTGAGCGTGATCGCCGCGGCCTCGCCCGCGCGCGCTCAGCATGAAGGGCACGAGGGCCATGAGGGCCACGGCCAGCCCTCGCCTGCTGCCTCGCCGGCCGCGAGTGCCGACGCCACGGCGTCGTCGCAGGACTGGATTGCCGCCGAGGTCCGTCGTGTCGACGCGGCGCAGCAGAAGTTGACGCTCAAGCATGGCGAGATCCGTCATCTGGACATGCCGGGCATGACGATGCCTT
This sequence comes from Mitsuaria sp. TWR114, assembly GCF_007997345.1. Taxonomy (NCBI): domain Bacteria; kingdom Pseudomonadati; phylum Pseudomonadota; class Betaproteobacteria; order Burkholderiales; family Sphaerotilaceae; genus Roseateles; species Mitsuaria sp. TWR114. Next base: position 6,415 of record NZ_VOSR01000371.1, on the reverse strand, counting down.
TCAAGCTGGCGCCTGGTGTGCTGAGCGCTGCGCAGCTGACGGCGATGAAGGCTGGCGACAAGGTCGAGGTGCGCATCGAGTCGCGCGACGGTGCCCCGACGATCGTTGAGCTTCGCCCGGCGCCGGCCCCGAACTGAGGCACGACTTCGGCGCCCGCCTCGGTGGTTCGGGGACGGCAGGGCGCGGGGTCTTGGCGCTTGCCGCCAAGGCCCTGCGCTCTGGCGGCCAAGCGCTCGCCCGCGGCAGGTGGAACACACCCCCCACCAGATCACCGACAATCCCGCCCCATGGCGATTCAATGGTTTCCCGGGCACATGCACAAGACCCGGGGCGCGATCCGCGAGCGCATGAAGAGCGGCATCGACGTGGTCATCGAGATGCTCGATGCCCGCGTGCCCGCGAGCAGTGCCAATCCGCTGATCGCGCAGCTGACGGCCGGCCGGCCGGCGCTGAAGCTGCTCAACAAGCAGGATCTGGCGGATCCCGCCCGCACGGCGGAGTGGCTGGCCTTCTACCGCTCCCGTCCGGACACGCAGGCGGTGGCGATCCACCAGGGTCAGCCCGGCCTGGCCAAGCTGATGGCGGCCGAGTGCCGCGCGCTGGCGCCGCACCGGGGCGGGCTGGACAAGCCGCTGCGGGTGCTGATCTGCGGCATTCCCAACGTCGGCAAGTCGACGCTGATCAACACGATTGTGGGCAAGCGTGCCGCCGCCACCGGCGACGAACCGGGCATCACCAAGATCGAGCAGAAGATCCTGCTCGACAAGGGCGTCTACCTCTTCGACACCCCGGGCATGCTGTGGCCCAAGATCCGCGTGCCCGAGGCTGGCATCAACCTGGCCGCCAGCGGCGCGGTCGGCCGCAATGCCTTCGAGGAGGAGGTCGTCGCGCTGGACCTGTTGGGTTATCTGCGCCGGCACTATCCGCAGTCGCTCAAGAGCCGTTACCAGCTCGAGCCGGACGCCAGCCTGCTGGACGGCGAGGTGCTGGCCTTGATCGGCAAGCGGCGCGGCGCGGTGCTGTCGGGGGGGCGCATCAACACGCAGAAGGCGGCCGAGATCCTGCTGTACGACCTGCGCCAGGGGCAGCTTGGTCGGATCACGCTGGAGACGCCGGCGGAATTCGCCGAATGGACCGCGGCGGCCGAGGCCGCCGAAGCGGCCAAGCTGGCGGAGAAGGAAGCCCGCGCCGCGCTGGCCAAGCGCGGCACGCGTGACGCGGACGCGTCCGGCGACGAGGACGAGGACGAGGACGAGGACCCGGACGACGACCTCGACGAAGACGACGGCGGCGACCGCCGTCAGTGAAGCTGCAGCATCTGCAGCGCCGGCAGCTGCCAACCGAAGTACAGCGCCGCCAGGCGTAGCGCGGCCACCCCGACCATCCCCAGCACGAAGGCCCAGCGCATCGGCAAGCCCATCGCCTTGAGCGCGAAGTACAGCGCGATGCCGCCGATCGCCGCCGTCGCATAGATGTCCTTGCGCAGCAGCAGCGGCGCCTGGCCGCTCAGCAGGTCGCGCAGCACGCCGCCGCCGCAGGCGGTCAGTGTGCCCATCAGCAGCGCGGGCATCGGCCTCACGCCGTGTTCCTCGGCGATCTCCGTGCCGCAGAGCGCGAACAGCGCCAGGCCCAAGGCGTCCGCGATCTTGAGCACCGCGATCGCATGCCCCGGGAAGGGGCCGACCACCAGCGCCGCCAGCGCGCTGGCCACGATCACCAGCAGGTAGCGGGTGTCCTTCATCCAGAACACCGGATGCCGGTTCAGCAGCAGGTCGCGCAGCGTGCCGCCGCCGACCGCCGTCATCGCCGCGATGACCAGCAGCCCGAACAGGTCCAGCCCGGCCTGCATCGCGGCCAGCGCCCCGCTGACGGCGAACACCGCCACGCCCAGCAAATCGAACCAGTAGATCATCGGCATAGGGCCGGGAGTGTAGAGGCGGCCCCTTGAAATCGGCGCCGCCGCGCCCATGTGCCCCGCCGCGATAATCCGCCCCCAATCGGGGTGGCGCTCCCACCCGTTTCTCTCATCCACCCTTCTTTCGAACGATGGACAAGCAAACTCATTCCTTCCAGGCCGAGGTCAAGCAGATCCTGCATCTGGTGACGCACTCGCTCTACTCGAACAAGGAAATTTTCCTGCGCGAGCTGGTCAGCAACGCCTCCGACGCCTGCGACAAGCTGCGCTTCGAGGCCCTGGATCATCCCCAGTTCCTGGAAGACCAGCCCAACCTCGAGGTCCGCGTCTCCTTCGACGCCGAGGCCCGCACCGTCACCATCAGCGACAACGGCATCGGCCTGTCCGCGGAAGAAGCCATCGCGCACCTGGGCACGATCGCCAAGAGCGGCACCCGTGAGTTCATGGCCAAGCTCGAGGGCGACCAGAAGAAGGATGCGCACCTGATCGGCCAGTTTGGCGTGGGGTTCTACTCCGGCTTCATCGTCGCGGACCGCATCACCGTCGAGTCTCGCCGTGCCGGCCTGCCGGCCGACCAGGGCGTGCGCTGGAGCTCCGAAGGCACCGGCGATTTCGAGGTCGAGACCATCACCAAGCCGGGCCGCGGCACCGATGTGATCCTCCATCTACGCGAGGGCGAGGATGAATTTCTCAAGACCTGGCGCCTGAAGTCGACGATCGCGAAGTATTCCGACCACATCTCGCTGCCCATCCTGATGCGCAAGGAGGAGTGGGACGCGGAGAAGGCGACGCAGGTCCTCAAGGACGAGTGGGAGCCGGTGAACAAGGCCTCCGCGCTGTGGACGCGCTCCAAGAGCGACATCACCCAGGCCGAGTACGACGCGTTCTACCAGCAGATCAGCTACGACACCGAGCCGCCGCTGGCCTTCACCCACAACCGCGTCGAGGGCCGCAGCGAATACACGCAGCTGCTCTACATCCCGGCCAAGGCCCCCTTCGACCTGTGGAACCGCGACAAGCGCGGCGGTGTGAAGCTGTACGTCAAGCGCGTCTTCATCATGGACGACGCCGAGGCGCTGATGCCGGTCTACCTGCGCTTCGTCAAGGGCGTGATCGACTCGGCCGACCTGCCGCTGAACGTCAGCCGCGAGCTGCTGCAGGAAAGCCGCGACGTGAAGGCGATCCGCGAGGGCTCGACCAAGCGCGTGCTGTCGATGCTGGAGTCGCTGGCCAACAGCGAGGACGCCGCCGAGCGCGACAAGTACGCCCGTTTCTGGACCGACTTCGGCCAGGTGCTGAAGGAAGGCGTCGGCGAGGACCATGCCAACCAGGAGCGCCTGGTCAAGCTGCTGCGCTTCGCCTCGACGCATGCCGACCAGAACGTCTCCTTCGCCGACTATGTGTCGCGCATGAAGGAGGGCCAGGAGGCCATCTACTACATCACCGCCGACAGCCTGGCCGCCGCGAAGAACAGCCCGCAGCTGGAGATCTTCCGCAAGAAGGGCATCGAGGTGCTGCTGCTGACCGAGCGCGTCGACGAGTGGATGCTGTCCCACCTCTACGAGTTCGAGGGCAAGTCGCTGCAGTCGGTCGCCAAGGGCGCGGTCGACCTGGGCCAGCTTCAGGACGAGGAAGAGAAGAAGAAGGCCGAGGAAGCCGCCGAGCAGTTCAAGCCGGTGCTGGACCGCCTGAAGACCGCGCTCGAGGGCCGCGCCAAGGACGTGCGCGTGACCACCCGCCTGGTGGACTCGCCGGCCTGCGTGGTCGTCGAGGAGGGCGACATCAGCGGCCATCTGGCCCGCATGCTCAAGCAGGCCGGCCAGACCGCGCCGACCGCGTTGCCGACGCTGGAGATCAACCCTGACCATGCGCTGGTGAAGAAGCTCGGCGCGATCGAGGGCGACGAGCCGCGCTTCGGCGACCTGGCGCAGGTGCTGTTCGACCAGGCGCTGCTGGCCGAGGGTGGCGTGCTGGAGGACCCGGCCGCCTACGTGCGCCGCGTCAACGCGCTGCTGCTGGGCTGAGCGCCGTCAGCAGCGGTCAGAAGCGCTCGGCGGCCACCTGCATGGCCTCGAGCTGCTCGCGCAGCTTGACGACCTGGTCGCTCCAGTAGTTGGGCGTCCCGAACCACGGGAAGGCCAGCGGGAAGGCCGGGTCGTCCCAGCGCCGCGCGAGCCAGGCGCTGTGGTGGATCATGCGCTGCGTGCGCAGCGCCTCCACCAGGCGCAGTTCGCGCCAGTCGAATTCGCGCACGCTCTCGTAGCCGTCCAACAGCGCGTCGCGCTGGATCCGCGCCGCTTCCGGATCGCCGGACAGCAGCATCCACAGGTCCTGCACCGCCGGCCCCTGGGCGGCGTCGTCGAGGTCGACGAAGTGCGGGCCGCGGTCCGGCGTCCACAGGATGTTGCCGGGGTGGCAGTCGCCGTGCAGCCGCAGCGAGCGCCGGTCCGGCAGGCTGTCGAAGGCGGCGTCGATCGCGTCGATGCAGCGCGCCGCGGCATCGTGCCAGTGGGCCGAGAGCTCCGGCGGCAGGGTGTCCTGGGCGCGCAGCCAGTCGCGGGCATCGCGCGACGGCGCGGCGCTGTTCCAGGCGAGCCGCGCGTGGAAGGGCTGGGCCTGGCCGACGTCGTGCATGCGCGCGAGGAAGCGGCCGATCCAGCGCAGCACCTCCGGGTCCTCGAGCTCCGGCGCCCGGCCGCCCTGGCGCGGCGTGACCGCGAAGCGCTGGTCCTGGAAATGGCCCAGGGTGCCGGTGGCGCCGTCGATGGTCAGCGTCAGCGGCGCGACCACCGGGACCTCGGCCGCGGCCAGGGCCTGCGCGAAGGCGTGTTCCTCCAGGATCTGCGCATCGGTCCAACGGCCGGGCCGGTAGAACTTCGCGACCACCGCCGCGCCGTCCTCCAGATGCGCCAGCAGCACGCGGTTCTCGTAGGAGTTCAGCTGCAGCAGGCGGCCGTCGGGGCGCAGGCCCGCGTGCTCGAGGGCATCGAGCATCAGCTCGGGCGTCAGGAGGCCGAACCCGGCCGTCGTGTCAGTCATGGAGTCGCGGAGGCAACGAAAACGGCGCCGGAGCGCCGTCGTGTGTCCTCGAGGAAGCGGAGCAGGCGCGTAGCTTAGCGCCGCCCGTAGCGCGGCGAATCGACGACCACGCCGCCGATGTCGGCGTCCGGCGATTCGCCGGGCAGGGGCGGGAAGTCGTGGCCGAACTGGGACTCCCGGCCGAGCTGCGAGTCGCGGAAGCCGCTGGCCTCGTGCGCGCCGGCGCGCGGCCGGTAGCCGCGGGTGCGGGGTTCGGCGGGCGGCAGCGGGGCCATGGCGGCGGACATCGGGGCGGCCATCGGCGGCAGGGGCGCGTGCATCGACTCGCCGCCGCCGAAGGCGTCATAGCGGCTGTCGGGCGCGAAGAAGGAATCGCTGAAGACGGGCGAGTCGTTCCACAGCGTGTTGCGCGCGGCCGGGGCCACCGGTGCCGCGCGCCGCGCCGCGGCGGCGCTCGCGACCGGCGCATGCGCGCTGGCGCGCGGCATCGGCGCCATGCTGGCGCGGCTGCCCTGGTTGCTGTAGGGCACGAGCAGCTGCAGCTCGGTCGCGCTGGGGAGCTGGTCGACCGAGGTGCGGAGGTAGCGGATCCGGCACGCGGCCAGCACGGCCTGCTTGATCTGCAGGCTGCGGGACGAGCCGGGGCGGTCGGTTTCCAGGTCGATGGCGGCCAGCACGCGGCCGTTGGGGCTGCAGATGGCGAAGTTCACGCTGATGCCGCCCAGCAGCTCATACCAGTAGCGGACGTCGCGGGCCTCGGTCGGCTGGCAGAAGCGCACCACCGGCAGCTTGCACATCACGACGTGGTGGGGGAGTGCTTCGCGCAGCAGGCGGAAGACGCGGCGTTCATCCGCGCTGAAGACCGGGCGCGGGCTCAGCGACCACTCGGTGGGCAGCGGCTTGCGCTCGCGCCGGGGGCGCCGCAGCAGCAGCGCGGCGAGCAGTCCCAGGCCCAGGGCCAGCGCCTCGTCCTCGCTGAACATCAGCGGCGGCAAGCGGAAGCCGGTCGCCAGGCGGTAGCCGCCGAAGCGGCCGCGCTCGCGGTCGACGGGGATGCCCAGCGCCTCCAGCGCCACGATGTAGCGCCGCACGGTGCGGCGCTCGACCTGCAGCTCGGCGGCGATGGCGGCGCCATCGAGCTGTCCGCGCGATTGCAGCAGCTCAAGCAAGGCCAGGATCCGGGAGGCGGGGAGCGACATGCCGGCGAGTCTACGGCCCCTGCGTTCGATATAGGGCTGGATCCGTCCTATATCGGCCCTAGGCTGCGTGCCATTCCGCGCCTCGTGCGCTGCCTGGGCGCCACAGCCGCCCTCCAACCAGGAGACCCTCGAATGAATCCCGCCGATCTGACGCTCTACTTCGCCCTGGTGCTCGGCATCGTGCTGATCCCCGGCATGGACATGGCCTTCGTCGTCGGGCACAGCCTGACCGGTGGACTGCGCGCGGGCCTGGCGGCGCTGG
>NZ_VOSR01000370.1:0-8364 GCF_007997345.1 Mitsuaria sp. TWR114 | reverse complement strand
CATCATCAACGCCGAGAAGCTGCGTGTCACCGGCAACAAGGCCACGGACAAGGTGTATTACCGTCACTCGGGCTTCCCGGGCGGCATCTACGCCACCAAGTTCAAGGACATGCAAGCCAAGCATCCGGGCCGCGCCCTGGAGAAGGCCGTCAAGGGCATGCTGCCCAAGGGTCCGCTGGGCTACGCGATGATCAAGAAGCTGAAGGTGTACGCGGGCGACACGCATCCGCACACCGCCCAGCAGCCCAAGGCGCTGGAAATCTAAGGAGCCGTGATGATCGGAAACTGGAACTACGGTACCGGCCGTCGCAAGTCGTCGGTGGCGCGTGTCTTCATCAAGAAGGGCACCGGCCAAATCACGGTGAACGGCCGCTCGATCGAGCAGTACTTCGGCCGTCAGACCTCGATCATGATTTCGCGCCAGCCCCTGCTGCTGACGAACAATGGCGAGGCCTTCGACATCAAGATCAACGTGCACGGCGGCGGCGAGTCCGGCCAGGCCGGTGCTGTCCGTCTGGGCATCACCCGCGCGCTGATCGACTACGACGCGGCCCTGAAGCCCGAACTGAGCCGCGCCGGCTTCGTCACGCGTGACGCGCGTGAAGTCGAGCGTAAGAAGGTCGGTCTGCACGGCGCCCGTCGCCGGAAGCAGTTCAGCAAGCGCTGATCGACTTCCGTTCGCTGGTGGAATCCGGGTTGGGATTTCGTCAGCGACGCAAGCTCCAGAACAAGGCCGCTGTTTTCAGCGGCCTTGTTTTTTTATCCGGTGGGCTGCACCTCCCGCCGAAGGGGCTATCCCCAAGTGCCTGCCCATGCGGCGGGTGCTTTGAGATAATTCCCGCCATTCCTCCGACACAACAGGATCCACGATGAGCGCAGTCCTCGAAACCCAAACCACCGGCATGGGCGACATGCCGGCTCCGCTGGTCTTCACCGACAGCGCGGCTGAAAAGGTGCGCGAACTGGTGCTGGAAGAAGGCAACCCCGACCTGAAGCTGCGGGTGTTCGTCCAGGGCGGCGGCTGCTCCGGCTTCCAGTACGGCTTCACCTTCGACGAGGCCGTCAACGACGACGACACGCAGATGGCCAAGAACGGCGTGACGCTGTTGATCGACGCGATGAGCCTGCAATACCTGGTCGGCGCCGAGATCGACTACAAGGAAGATCTGCAAGGCGCCCAGTTCGTGATCAAGAACCCGAACGCGCAGACGACCTGCGGTTGCGGTTCGAGCTTCTCGGTCTGATCGGCCGGCACGACCCGACTGCCCCGACACGTGTCGGGCGCCATGACCAAGACCGCCTTCGGGCGGTCTTGTCGTTTCTGGCTCACGCCGGGGTGTAGCTGCCCAGGACGCGGAGTCCGGTGCCGCCGGTCGCGGCGGGCAGGTTGCCCGGGAGCCCGCGCACATGGCGCATCGCCAGCCAGGCGAACGCGGCGCCTTCGACCTGCATCGGCGGCAGGCCGCGACGATCGGTGGTGGTCACCTTCATGCTGGGCAGCAGCGCACGCAGCCGTGCAAGCAGCGCATCGTTGAATGCGCCGCCGCCGCAGACCAGCAATTCGCGCCAAGCGCCCGGGGCGTGAGCCGCCAGGCTGTCGGTCACGCAGCGCGCGCTCAACTCGAGCAGCGTGGCCTGCACGTCCACTGCGGAGACCTGCGGCGCATGCGCCGCGATGCGTTCATCCAACCATCCGAGGTGGAAAAGGTCCCGTCCCGTGCTGCGTGGTGGCGCCTGACGGAAGTAGGGCTCCGCGAGCAGCGCGGCGAGCAGTCCGGCATGCACCTGTCCCTGGGCCGCCCATTGGCCGCCCGCGTCATAGCTCGCGCCTTGATCCCGATGGATCCAGCCGTCCATCAGGCAGTTGCCGGGACCGCAATCGAACCCGCCACTGCGACCGTCGGCCCACAGCAGGCTGACATTGCTGATGCCGCCGACGTTCAGCACGACGACGTCCTCACCCGGCTGGGCCAATGCTGCACGGTGGAAGGCCGGCACCAGCGGCGCGCCCTGGCCGCCGACGGCCAGGTCCCGGCTGCGCAGGTCGTGGACCACGGCGATGCCGGTGAGCTCGGCCAGCAATGACGCATTCAGCACCTGCAGGGTGAAGCCGGTGCCGTCGAATTCGCCGGGGCGATGCCGGACGGTCTGGCCATGCGCGCCGAGCGCGCGAATGTCCTGCGGGACCCGACGCTGCGCATTCAGCAGCGCGCGGCACACCTGCGCATAGGCGCGAGCGACGGCATTGCCGGCGAGGGCGGCGCGTTGCAGTTCGTTGTCGCCGGGGCTGTTCAGCGCCAGCAGTTCGGCGCGCAATTCGGCGCCGAAGGGCTGGTATTCATGGGCGAGGGCTTGGACGCTGCCGTCGGCCTCGGCGCTCACCAGCACCACGTCCACGCCGTCCAGCGAGGTGCCGGACATCAGTCCGATGTAGAGCTCGGCGCCGGTCATCGTCATCGCCGCGGAGGTCGCGAGCGACCGCCGGCTTATTCGCCGACGACGCCCTCGTGGATGGACGAGGCCGCGTCGAGCGCGATCTTGGCGCTGGCGACCTGGGCCTTGAACGCGGCCTTGGCGGTCGCGGGCAGCGTGACGGCTTCCGACGAGCGCGCGATCACGCGCGGATCCTGCTGCTTGCCGTTCACGCGGAACTCGAAGTGCAGGTGCGGGCCGGTGGCCCAGCCGGTCGAGCCGACGGCGCCGATCTTCTGGCCCTGGTCGACCTTCTGGCCCTTCTTGACGTCGATGCGGCTCAGGTGCGCGTAGACCGTCATGCGGTTGCCGCTGTGCTTGAGCTGCACCACGTTGCCGAAGCCGTTCTGCCAGCCGGCGAACTCGACATTGCCGTCGCCGACGCTGCGCACCGGGGTGCCGGTGGGAGCGCCGTAATCGATGCCCTGATGCTGGCGCCAGGTCTGCAGGATCGGATGGAAGCGCATCGCGAAACCGGAGGTCACGCGGGAGAACTCCATCGGGCTCGCCAGGAACGAGCGGCGCTTGCTCTCGCCGTCGAAGCCGTAGTAGTTGCTTTTGCCGCTGGCCGGATCCCGGAACAGCACCGACTGGTAGCTCTTGCCGTTGTTGACGAACTCCGCGGCCAGCAGGCGGCCGGCGCGGTTGCCCCAGGTGATGGGCTCGCCGTCGGCGGTCAGGGTTTCGTAGACCAGCGAGAAGCGGTCGCCCTTGCGCAGTTCGCGGTGGAAGTCGATGTCGCCGGAGAACATGTCCGCCAGCTGGGTGGCGATCGCGTCGGGCACGTTGGCCTCGTCGGTCGCGGCGAACAGCGAGGACTGGATCGAGCCGCTGCCCAGGCGGGTCTGGGTCTCGAACGGCACGGTCTCCAGCTTCGAGACGAACTTGTCGCCCTCGCGGGTGATGCTGAGGCGGGTGAAGTGGGTGTCCTGCTGCTCGCTGGCCTCGGCGGCGTAGCGGGCGACGAGCGATTGCACTTCGCCACTGGCGGTCGCGACGACCTGCACGCGCTTGCCGACGCGGCCGGTCAGCAGCTTTTTGGCGGTCTCGTCGCTGCGCAGGAAGGCGGCGGCGGCGACGTCGGCCGCGCCCATGCGCTTGAGCAGCGAGTCGGCGGTGTCGGCGGCGCGGGTGATGTCGCTGCGGGACAGGCCGGGATCGAACGCGGCCAGTTCGGCCAGTTGCTCGTCCAGCGACTGCAGCGGGATGGATTCGGAAACGATGCGCTGCGGCAGGTCCGCTGCGTCAGGGGCCATCGGGGCGACGCCGAAGGCGGTCACCGCGAAGCAGCTCAGGACACCGACGACGGTGCCGGTCAGGGTGCGCGGGTGCTTGGCCGCGAAGGATTCGGCGCGAGCGAGCGTGCGCTGCACGCGCTGCCATTCGTCAGTCCAATTCATCACGCGCCGAAGACCTTCTTTCTGGAGCCTGAGGAGTGCCGCCCGTCGCCACGCCGCAGGGCGTGACCCGGAGGGCCCGGGCCGGCGATTCGACGTGCCGGCCAGCGAAGGACGCCGGGGGCGTCCTGATGCTGCGGGGAGCGTCCACTAGAATCGCCGTCTTGCGTTGCAGCGTCCCATCGGGCATGAGATTTGCCCTCCTGGCGCCCCGCAAAAACAGCCGGCAGTATACCGGCGCGCCCGGGTTGCAAGTGCTAGAAAACCCGATAAATCAAGACTTTACGTAAGCCCGTGCGGGCTCCGAAGTGCCATGTCTGACATTCGAACCCAGTCCTCGCCGGCCGCTGAATTTCCGATCACCGACCGGGTCCGTCATGCGATGCAGCAATCGCTGCGGGGCTGCGAGGAACTGCTGCCGCAGGACGAATGGCTGAAGAAGCTGGCCCGTTCCGAGGCCACCGGCCAGCCGCTGCGGATCAAGCTGGGCCTGGACCCGACGGCGCCGGACATCCACGTCGGCCACACGGTGGTGCTGAACAAGATGCGCCAGCTGCAGGACCTGGGGCACCAGGTGATCTTCCTGATCGGTGACTTCACCTCGATGATCGGCGACCCGTCGGGCCGCAACGCCACGCGCCCGCCGCTGACGCCGGAGCAGATCAAGCACAACGCCGAGACCTATTACAAGCAGGCCAGCCTGGTGCTGGATCCGGCGCGCACCGAGATCCGCTACAACAGCGAGTGGTCCGACCCGCTGGGCGCGCGCGGCCTGATCCAGCTGGCGGCCAAGTACACGGTGGCCCGCATGATGGAGCGCGACGACTTCACCAAGCGCTACGCGGCCGGCACGCCGATCTCGGTGCATGAATTCCTCTACCCGCTGATGCAGGGTTACGACTCGGTGGCGCTGAAGGCCGACCTGGAACTGGGCGGCACCGACCAGAAGTTCAACCTGCTGATGGGCCGGCACCTGCAGGCCGAGTATGGCCAGGAGCCGCAGTGCATCCTGACCATGCCGCTGCTGGAGGGCCTGGACGGCGTCGAGAAGATGTCCAAGTCCAAGAACAACTACGTGGGCATCACCGAGCCGGCCAACAGCATGTTCGCCAAGATCCTGTCGATCAGCGACCTGCAGATGTGGAAGTGGTTCGACCTGCTGAGCTTCAAGTCGATCGAGGAGATCGCGGCGCTGAAGCGCGAGATCGAGGGCGGCCGCAACCCGAAGGAGGCGAAGGTGATGCTCGCCAAGGAGATCACCGCGCGTTTCCACAGCGCGCAGGCCGCGGAGGACGCGGAGGCGGACTTCAACAACCGGGCCCGCGGCGGCATTCCGGACGACATCCCCGAGCTGACGCTGAGCGGCGCGCCGATGGGCATTGCCGCGCTGCTGAAGGCGGCCAACCTGGTGCCGTCCAACGGCGAGGGCAACCGCAAGATCGAGCAGGGTGGCGTCAAGATCGATGGCGTCACCATCAGCGACAAGGCCCTGAAGGTCGAGGCCGGCACGATGGTGCTGCAGGTTGGCAAGCGGCAGTTCGCGCGCGTGACGCTGACCTGACCCGTCCCGTCCCAACCCCCGCATCACGCATGCAAAACGGGAGGCCGAGGCCTCCCGTTCTGCTTGCAGTCAGCGAGTGTCCCCGGGCCCGGAACAGGGTGGGAGGTTCGCGGACGCGAGGCCTCCTACCCTGTGATGGGCCGCGCTGGCTGACGCGCAGTCGCGCAGCGCCGGAGCCCCGCAGCGCTCACTGCTTGATCGGCCGCAGATAAGGCCCCGGCTTCGGCATCTTGACGGGATCTTTCGCGATCGCGTCCTTGAGCCAGGCGATCGCCGCATCCAGCTGCGCATCCTGCCCATTGGCGGTCGCGCGCGGCGGGTTGTCGACCTCGATGTCGGGCGTCACGCCCTTGCCCTCGACGAGGAACTGGCCGTCGACGGTGATCTGCCCGTTCTCCGCGGCGCGCATCAGCCCGTTGTCCATCAGCCGGTTCTGGTCGGACAGCCACACCCCGGCGCCCGAGGTCGTCTTGCCGATGACCGGTCCCAGGCCCAGGCGCTTGAAGCCTTCGGAGAAGGTTTCGCCGTCGGAGTAGGTTTCCTCGTTGGCCAGCACGACGACCTTGCCGCGGAACACCTGCTGCATGTTGGGATAGGGCTTGCTGCCGTAAGGCGAGCGCGGTTGCCAGAAGGCCCAGGCGCGGCGCAGCAGCGTCTGCAGGATCCAGCTGTCGATGTTGCCGCCGTTGTTGTGGCGGACGTCGATGATGAGCCCCTCGCGCTCGCTCTGCGCGTAGAACTCGCGGGCGAAGTCGCTGATGTCGTCGCGGGTCATCGCGCGCAGGTGCAGGTAGCCGATCTTGCCGTTGCTGGCGGTGTCGACGATCCGGGCGCGGCCGTAGCGCCAGTCGTTGACGCGCAGCTGGCCTTCGCGGCGCAGGTCGACCGGCGTGACGACGACCGGGCGTTCCTTGCCGGAGGGCTCGCGCACCTGCAGCAGCACCTGCTTGCCGGCCTGGCCGCGCATCAGTTCGCTGGGATCGGGGGCCTGGGTCGCGTCGCGGCCGTTGATCTGCGTGATCACGCTGCCCACCGGGATGTTCAGCCCCGGCGCGGCCAGCGGGCCGGCGTCGGCCGGCAGTTCCGGATCGCCACTGAAGATGCGGGCGATCTTCCAGCCCTTGGCGTCGCGCTCGAGTTGCGCGCCCAGGCCGGCGAAACCGGGTTCCTCGGCGCCCTTGCGCAGCTCGCCCGGCGCCACCTGGCTGTGCAGCAGGCTGAGCTCGCCCACCATCTGCGCCATGACCTCGGCCAGCTCGCTGCGCTCGGTGACGCGTTCCACCAGCGGCGCGTACTTGGCGCGCATCGCGGTCCAGTCCACGCCGTGCATGTCCTTGTCGTAGAAGAAGTCGCGCTGCATGCGCCAGGCGTCATTGAACATCTGGCGCCATTCGGCCTTGGGATCGACGGCGATCTGCCAGTCGGTCCAGCGCACGCGCGACTTGTCCAGGTCGCCGGGGATCTTCGGTCCGGCGTCGACGATCAGGATCTCCGGCGCGGCGCCCGGCGCCGCGGGGCGGCGGATCAGCAGCTTCTTGCCGTCGGCGCTCAGGTCGAAGGCGCCGACCTGTTCGGCGAAGGTCTCGACCTTGGTTTCGCCGGGACCGATCGGCAGCTGGCGCAGCGTGGTGCCCTCGTGCAGGTACAGGCGCTTGGAGTCCACGGCCAGGCCGCTGTAGTTGCCGGCGGCGATGGGCACCTCGAACAGGCGCAGCGACAGGCCGGGGATCTGGATCTCGGGCTTGCCCTTGGCCGCGGGCTTCTCTTCCTTCACCGCGGCGGCCTTGGCCTGGTCGACCTTCTGCTTCGATTCCTTGTTGTCGGGCTTGTCCTTCTCCTGCTCGCGGACCTCGGCCTCCTCCTTGGCCTTCAGGCCCTGGAGTTCATCCGGCTGCGCGAACGGGAAGCGCAGGCCCGGCTGCAGCGCCAGCGCATAGACCTTCCAGCCCTTGTCGAAGAACGGGCCCATGTTGCGGTCGCCCCAGGGGCCGGGGTTGCCGGTCACGTCGAAGCTGCGGCGCGACAGGAAGTAGAGCCACTGGCCATCGGGGCTGAAGGCTGGCGCGGTCGCGGCGTAGCGGTCGCTGCCGAGCTGGTGGACCTTGCCGTCGGCGACGGTCAGCAGCATCAGCTGCTCGCGATAGGGGTTGCTGGTGGCGCGGACGAAGGCCAGCACCTTGCCGTCGGCGGACCAGGACAGCGACGCCGCGCCGTCGCCGAGCGTGTCGTGGTCGACCTCGCGGGTCGCGGCGGCGCGGCTGGGGTTCTTGAGGTCGGTGAGGAAGAGGCGGCCTTCCTTGTCGGTGTGGGCGATCCAGCGGCCGTCGGGCGAGGGCGACAGGCTGCGGCGCATCGCGGTGGCGCCTTCGGTGACCTGCCGCGGCTGGCCGGCGCCGTTGGCGGCCAGGCGCCAGATCTCGAGTTCGCCGCTGTAGTCGCACAGCGCGAAGACGTCGCGGCTGTCGCTGCTGAAGGCGGTGTCGCGGCAGCGGCCGGCGTCGCCGAGGCTAGCGGGCACCGGCAGTTCGGCGCGGCGCAGCGGGCCGACGCCTTGCGTGGCCAGGCGGCCGCGCGCGGTCAGCACGACCTGCTCGCCATTGGGCGACAGCGAGACCGCGGTCAGGAAGTCCTGCGGGCGGCTGACCCAGCGCTTGCGCTGCTGGTCGAAGTCGCCGCCCAGGGCGATGGACAGCTTCTGCTCGGCGGCGCTGCCGTTCAGGTCGAGGCGGTAGAGGTCCGCGCCGACGGCGAAGACCGCCTGCGCGCCGTCCAGGCTCGCATGGCGGATGTCCCATCCCTTGAGGCGGGTGTGCTGGCGCGGGTCGGAGCCGTCGGCCTTGACCGACCAGAGGTTGAAGGTGCCGTCGCGGTCGGACAGGAACGCGATGCGGGCGTTGCCGCCGGCGTCGACGTAGGGCATCGGCCGGCGGTCGT
>NZ_VOSR01000037.1:0-4103 GCF_007997345.1 Mitsuaria sp. TWR114 | reverse complement strand
ATGTCGATGTCGATGTCGACGCTGGCGGCTTCGATGAATCGCCATAACCGCGCAGGTCGGCGGCGACGACGGTGAAACGCTCCGCCAGCGCCGGCGCGACCTTGTGCCAGATCGCGCGCGTTTGCGGATGGCCATGCAGCAGAAGCAGTGGCGGGCCCGAGCCGCCGACGGTCGCTTCCACATGCACGCCATTGGCGGTGGCAACGCGAATGTGGTGGAAGCCGGGGAACAGCGCGTCGAGCGCGCCGCGGCCGGCGATGGTTTCCGGCGCTCCGGTGAAGGCCGATGAAGCCGGTGGGGTGTCCATGACGGGGAAGGGCGGCATGCGGTCTCCAGAGGGGATCGCCGTCGAGGATTGACGGTCGACGGGCAGCGGTCGATGGTCCATGTCGGCCCCGATTCTGGAAGTGAATCGCAGCCACATAATTTCCGGTTTGGAAGTTATTTCATTCCTGGAGTTCATTAATGGACGGCTTCTCCGACCTGGCCTTCTTCGCGCTGTTGGTGAAACAGGGCAGCCTGGCCGCCGCGGCGCAGCAGATGGGCGTCACGCCGCCGGCCGTCAGCAAGCGGCTGGCCGCGATCGAGCGCCGGCTGGGCGTCCAGCTGCTGCAGCGGACCACGCGCCGCATCGGCCTGACGCCGGAGGGCGAGACCTACCTCGTTGACGGCGCGCGCGTGCTGGAGGAACTCGAGGCGCTGGAGCGCACGGTGGCCGGGAGCCGGGCGGCGCCGAAGGGGCTGCTGCGGGTGTCGGCGAGTTTCGGCTTCGGTCGCAAGCATGTGGCGCCGGCGCTGTCGCGCTTCGCGCGGCAGTTCCCGGACGTGGAGGTGCAACTCGAACTCACCGACCGGCCGGTCAACCTGATCGAGCAGGGCGTGGACCTGCAGGTCCTGGTCGGCACGCCGCCGGATGCGCGCCTGACCGCGCGGTTGCTGGCGCGCAACCGTCGCGTGCTGTGCGCCGCGCCGGCCTACCTCAAGCGCGCTGGCGAGCCAGCGACGCCGCGCGAGCTCGCGCGACACGCCTGCCTCTTCATCCGCGAGAGCGACGAGACCTTCGGCACCTGGCACTTCCAGCAGGGAGCGCGCAAGGAGACGGTGAAGGTGCGCGGACCGCTGGCGGCCAACGACGGCGAGAGCGTGCTGGCCTGGGGTCTGGATGGGCACGGCGTGCTGATGCGCTCGCGGTGGGAGGCGGCGCCGATGCTGCGCTCGGGGCGGCTGCGGCCGTTGCTGATTGACTGGGAACTGCCGCCGGCGGACATCCACCTGATTTATCCGCCGCGCGCGCAACTGGCGGCGAAGACGCGCGCGCTGGTGGACTTCCTGATGGCGCGCTTCGAGCCGCATCGCGACGGCGACGGAGGTTGGTGACGCGGGACGAGACCCCTCACCCCTCCCTCTCCCCCGCGGGGTGAGAGGGTGTTCCACCGAGCGGGTGATGCACGGAGGAAGAAGCCACTGCGCCTGCGGACTCCCTCTCCCGCTTGCGGGAGAGGGCTGGGGTGAGGGCCAGCGGCCTTGGCATGAGGGCAATTTGTCCTAGGGCGATCTGTCCTAGGACGATCTGTCCCTTCCTTGCGATCGCGCAATGCCCAACACTGCGCGGCCATGGACCCGTTCATCCTGGCGCGCATGCAGTTCGCGCTCAACATCACCTTCCACATCCTCTTCCCGACGATCACCATCGCACTGGGCTGGGTGGTGCTCTTCATGCTCTGGCGCTGGCGGCGCAGCGGCGAGGCCGCGTGGCTCGCGGCCTACCAGTTCTGGACCAAGGTCTTCGCGCTGAGCTTCGCCCTCGGCGTGGTCAGCGGCGTGACGATGAGCTTCCAGTTCGGCACGAACTGGCCCGGCTTTATGGAACGCGCCGGCAACATCGCCGGCCCGCTGCTCGGCTACGAGGTCCTCACCGCGTTTTTCCTGGAAGCCGGCTTCCTCGGCATCATGCTGTTCGGCCGCGAGCGCGTCAGCCCGCGCCTGCACTTCATCGCCACCGCGACGGTCGCCTTCGGCACGACGCTGAGCGCCTTCTGGATCCTCAGCCTCAACTCCTGGATGCAGACCCCAGCCGGCTACGAGATGCGCGATGGCGTCCTGCATGCGGTGGACTGGTGGGCGGTGATCTTCAACCCGTCCTTCCCCTACCGGCTGGCCCACAAGCTGCTCGCGTCGGGGCTGACCGTGGCCTTCCTGCTCAGCGGCCTCAGCGCCTGGCAGATGCTCAAGGGCGTCGAGCGGGCGGAGACGCGGCGGGTGATGCGCCTCGGGCTGACGCTGGGCGCGGCGCTGATCCCGCTGCAGATCCTGGCTGGCGACCTGCATGGCCTCAACACGCTCAAGCACCAGCCGGCCAAGATCGCCGCGATGGAGGGCGTCTGGCACACCGAGCGCGGCGCGCCGCTGCTGCTGTTCGCGCTGCCTGACGAGCAGGCGAAGGAGAACCGCCTGGCCATCGGCATTCCGCGCCTGGCCAGCCTCATCCTCACCCACGACGCCGAGGGCGAGATCCGCGGCCTGGATGAATTCGAAGGCGTGCATCCGCCGGTCAAGCCGCTGTTCTTCGGCTTTCGCGTGATGGTGGGCATGGGCGTGCTGATGCTGGGCTTCGCCTGGGGCGGCTGGTGGCTGTTCCGCCGCTCGGGCTGGCGGGGCCTGCCGCGCGTCTGGCTATGGGGCCTGTCGCTGATGAGCTTCTCCGGCTGGATCGCGACCGTCGCCGGCTGGTACGTCACCGAGATCGGCCGCCAGCCCTTCATCGTCCATGGCCTGCTGCGGACGCAGGAGGTCGCGGCGCACAACCCCGGCTCGATGGTCGCCGCGTCGCTGGCCGGCTACGCCACCGTCTATCTGGCGCTGCTTGTCGCCTACGTCGCGGCCATCAAGCGGATGGCGGAGAAGCGTCCCGCCGCAGCGCCCGCGCACCTCGGGCCGGACGATCCGCAGCCCGGCGGCGCCTCGCAGGGCGTCGGCATTCCCGTCATCTCGAGGACCTTCGCATGAACGCGCTCGCCGCAACGCCACTGGTCGAGGGCAGCGTGCTGCCGGTGATCTTCATGGCCCTGATGGGCGTGTCGCTGCTGCTCTACGTGGTGCTGGACGGTTACGACCTGGGCGTCGGCCTGCTGACCGCGGTGGCGCCGGAGGCCGATCGCGACCGCATGGTCGCGTCGATCGGACCGTTCTGGGATGCCAACGAGACCTGGCTGGTGCTCGCGGTCGGGCTGTTGCTGATCGCCTTCCCGAAGGCGCAGGGCGTGGTGCTCACCGCGCTGTACGCGCCGGTCGTGCTGATGCTGCTCGGGCTGATCCTGCGCGGCGCGGCCTTCGACTTCCGCGCCAAGGGCGACCCGGCGCACAAGCGCTGGTGGGATGCCGCCTTCGCCGGGGGCTCGGCGCTGGCCGCGCTGGCGCAGGGCTGGATGCTGGGCCGCTACGTCACCGGCTTCGACGACGGCGCGGGAGCGCGGGTCTTCGCGGCCGGCATCGCGCTGGCGCTGACGGCCTGTTATGCGCTGCTCGGGGCCGGCTGGCTGCTGATCAAGACCGAGGGCGAGCTCCAGCGGCGCGCCGTCGTCTGGGCCAGGCGCGTGTGGCCGGCGGTCATCGCGGGGCTGGTGCTGGTGTCGGTCGCCTCGCCGTGCTTGAGCGGCACGGTGCGGGCGCGCTGGTTCGAGCTGTCGGGGATCATCGCGCTGGCTCCGCTGCCGCTGACGGCGGTGCTGGCGCTCGCGGCCCTGCGGGGATTGCTGAACTCGCATCGCGTGCTGGGCAAGCTGTGCTGGGCGCCGTTCGCGCTGATGGTGGTGGTGCTGACGCTGAGTTTCTTCGGGCTCTCCTACAGCCTCTATCCGTTCGTCGTGATCGACCGGATCACGCTGTGGCAGGCCGCCGCGGCGGACGAGTCGCTGCGTTTCCTGCTGGTCGGCGCGGTGCTGACCCTCCCGGTGATCCTGGCCTACAGCCTGTTTTCCTATCGCGTGTTCAAGGGCAAGGTCCGCGCGCTCGCGTACTGACCGCAGGCCTGGCTGCACCGACTCCCTCTCCCGCTTGCGGGAGAGGGAAGGGGTGAGGGTTCCTGCGACGGCCGCTGGCCCTCA
>NZ_VOSR01000369.1:0-2915 GCF_007997345.1 Mitsuaria sp. TWR114 | reverse complement strand
GATCAGGCCCACCAGGTTGCCGTGATCGACGGTCGCGCTCGAGCGGGCGGCCAGGTCCAGCTCGACGATGCCCAGCTCCGACAGCGACTTCAACTCGCCCGCGTCGGTCTTGCCGTTGCCATTGGCGTCGGCCCAGATCCGCAGCTGCGAGAAGGCGGCGTCCTGCGCATTGAGGACGTGATCCGCGTTGCGTCGAGCGCCTGCATCGCCTCGTAGCCGTTGGCCGCGCGATGGCCGTTGGCCAGCACGGTGCCGCTGCCGAAGAGCTCGCCGCCGGAGTCGATCTGGCCGTTGCCGTTCAGGTCGCGGGCCAGCAGCCCGTTGCCCTGCGCCATCCAGCCCCACTGCTGGGCATGGCCGGTGTTGTTCATGTCGAAGCTCACGCCCTGCGCCGCGGACACCGTGCCCAGCCCGTGGCCGTCCAGGTTCAGCAGGATGGGCGTGGCCAGGAACAGCGCGTCGAGCTGCGCGCCGCTCATCGCCTGCAGCGCCTCGGTGCTGAAGGCCAGCACCTGGTCCATGTTCAGCGCGGCCAGGTCGCGGGTCTCGAAGCCGACGATCGCGTCGGTGCCGATCGCATGGATCTGGTCCAGCGTCAGCGCCCGGGCCTGGTCGCGGCTCAGCGCGGCCAGATCCTCGCTGGACATCGCCGCGAAGCCCTCGGACGAGATCGCCGCCACCTGCTGGGAGCTCAGCGCGGCGACCTGGTGGCTGTCCAGCGCCGCGATCGCGTCCGAGTTCATCGCCGCGAGGGCCTCGGTGTGCAGCCCGCGCAGCGTCTGCGTCGACAGCCCGTGGACCTGGTCCGAACCGAGCGAGGCGAAGACCTCGGTCGACAGCGCGTTCAGCGTCGCCGTCCCCAGCGCCCGGAAGGCCGAGGAGCTCAGCGCCGCGTAGTCCTCGGTGCCGAAGCCGGCCAGCTGCGCCGTCGTCATCTCGGCCAACTGCAGGCTGGTCATCGCGTGGACCTGATCGGTGGTGAGGCCGGCGAAGTCGCCGGCGTCCATCACCCGGATCGCGCGGCCGGGCAGCAGGGCCACGTCCTGCGCGTCCAGCGCGGCGATCTGGTCGCTGGTCCAGGCCAGCACCTGCACGTTGGTCAGGCCCAGGATCTGGGCGGTGCCCAGGGCCTGGATCTGCTCGGTGGTCATGGCCGCCGCCTGCTGGTAGCTCAGCGCGCCGACCTGGTCGGGCCGCAGCGCCGCCACCTGGTCAACGCTCAGCAGCGCGATCTGGTCGGAGCCCATCGCCTTGAGCGCCGTCGTGTGCAGCACCGCCAGGTCCTGGGTCTCCAGCGCCGCGAGCTGCGTGGCGTTCAGCCCCGCCAGCTGCGACGAGCGCAGCGCCGCGAACTGCAGCGTCGTCAGCGACGCCAGCGCGGTCGGATCCATCGCCGCGATCTGCAGCGAGTTCAGCGCCGCGATCTGCTTGACCGACAGCGCGCCGATCTGGTCCAGGTCGAGCGAGCCGAACTGGTCGCTGCTCATCCCCAGCAGCGCCTGCGAGCCCAGGCTGGCCAGCTGCGCCGTGCCCAGCCGGTCGATCTGGTCGGCCGTCAGCCCCATCAGCTGCTTGGAGTTCAGCGCCGCGAGCTGGGCGTTGCTCAGCGAGGCGATGCTGTCGCCGTTCATCGCGGCGATCTGGGTCGAGCTCAATCCGGCGAGGGCGCGGGTGGTCAGGCCCACCACGTCCTGGAACTCGAGGTTGGCGATCTGGTCGGTGCCCAGCGCCGCCAGTTGCCGGGACGAGAAGACCGAGAACTGCGCCGAATCCAGGGCGTTCAGGTCGACCTGTTCCAGCGCGGCCATCTGGGTCGTCGTGAGCGCGGCGACCTGGTTGGTGCGCAGCGCCGCGAACTGGTCGGGCACCAGGGCGTTCAGCTGCTCGGTCGTGAAGCCCTGCAGGGCCTGGACGCTCAGGCCGCGCACGCCGTCGGTGGACAGCGCGTCGATCTGGGCGGGCGTCAGCGCCGCGACCTGGCCGGTGCCCAGCAGCGCGGTCTGCGCGCTGCCGAAGGCGCCGACCTGCTCGCGGCTCAGCAGATGGATCTGCTCGGTGCTCAGCGCGCTCAGGTAGATCGGCTTGACGGCGGCCAGCAGCGCCGGATCGAGCGCGCCGATCTCGTCGGTCGAGATCGCCGCCAACTGGAAGGAGGTCAGCGCGGCGAAATGGGTGCCCAGCGCATTGAGGCTGTCATGGTCCAGCGTGCGCACCTGCGCCGTGCTGAGCGCGGCGAGCTGACCGTCGCGCAGCGAGGCCAGGCCGGTCGGGCCGAGCGCGTCGAGCTGGTCGGCGCTCAGGCCACGGATCGCCAGCGTGCTGATGGCCTGCAGCGAGGCCGGGGCCAGCACCTGCAGCTGGGCCGGCGTCAGCGCCGCCACCTGCGCCGCGGTCATCGCGCCGGTCTGCCCAGTGCTGAAGGCGGCCACCAGCGTGACGTCCAGCGCCTGCACCTGCGCGCTGCTGAGCGAGCGGATCACCGTCGCGTTCAGCGCGCCGAAATCCTCCGGCTCCAGCTGCGCCACCTGGTCGGTCGTCAGGCCGCGGAACTGCGCCGAAGTGAGCGTCGCGAACTGCGCGGTGCTCAGCGCGTTCAGGTCGTCCGGGCTCATCGCCGCGAGCTGCGCCGTGCCCAGCGCGCGGATCTGGCCGCTGGTCAGCGCCTGCAGCTGGTCCGAGCTCAGCACGCCGAGCTGGTGGTCGGTCAGCGTCGCGATCACGCGGGTGGACAGCGCCTGGATCGCGCCGGTGCCCAGCGCGGCGAGCTGTTCGTCGCTCAGGTCGCGCAGCTGCGCCGTCGTCAGCGCGCCGGTCTGCGCGCCGCTCAGCACGGCCAGTTGCTCGGAGCTCAGCGAGGCCATCTGCGCCGGCGCAGCCCACGCAGCGTCGCGCTGCTCAGCGCGGCCAGGTCCTCG
>NZ_VOSR01000368.1:0-4850 GCF_007997345.1 Mitsuaria sp. TWR114 | reverse complement strand
GCGTCGAAGCCCAGTTCCATTGCCCGCGCCGCCTGCGACGGCGCGCCCAGTCCGGCGTCGATGACCAGCACCGTGTCGGGCAGGCGCTCGCGCAGCGTGCACAGGCCGTGCAGGTTCAGCAGTCCCTGGCCGGAGCCGATCGGCGCGCCCCAGGGCATCAGCAGCGGGCAACCGGCGTCGAGCAGCCGGCGGCCCAGGATCAGGTCCTCGGTGCAGTACGGGAAGACGATGAAGCCCTCGCGCGTCAGCTCGGTCGCGGCGGCGACGAGCTCGAAGGGATCGGGCTGCAGCGTGTGCTCGTCGCCAATCACCTCCAGCTTGATCCACGCCGTGCCGTAGAGCTCGCGCGCCATGTGGGCGAGCTGCACCGCCTCGCGCGCGCTGCGGCAGCCCGCCGTGTTGGGCAGCAGCCGCGCGCCCTGTTCGCGCCCGGCGGCCAGCGCCTGCGCGAGCGCGCCGTTGTCGCCCGCCTGCAGCGTGCGCTTCAGGCCGACCGTCAGCACCTGCGACGAGGACGCGCGGATCGCGTCGCACAGCACCGCCGGGCTCGGATAGCCGGCCGTGCCCAGGAAGAAGCGGCTGTCGAGCGCGACACCGTCGATCAGCAGCGGATCGGATCCGTTCGTCATGTTCGTCATCTCAGCCTCCGACGATCGGTTGGAAGAACAGGACGACGTCGCCGTCGCTGAGGGCCGTCGCGGGACGCGCGTCGCGCGGCACGAAGCGGCCATTGAGCGCCGTTGCGACTGCGGCGGGCTCGCGCCGTTCGAGTTCCAGCAGTTGCGCGAGCGTCGCGCCGGCGGGCAGCGCCACGGCGCGGTCGTCGAGCCGCACGGTGATCGAGGGCAGGGCGGTCATGGGAAAGTCTCCAGGGAATCGGTGGCTGGAACGCGCTCGCCGATGAGCGCGCCGAGCGTGGCCAGGCCGGCCTCGCCGAGCAGCCGCTCGACCAGCGCGGGCGCCAGCAGCCAGCCGTGGCGGTACAGGCCGTTGAGCCGCAGCAGGCCGGGCTCGTGATGGGTGAAGGGCAGGTTGTCGGGGAGGGCCGGGCGCAGATGGCGATCCAGCCGCACGATGCGCGCCTCGGACAGCGCCGGCAGCACGCTCTGTGCCGCGGCCATCAGTTCGACGGCGGAGCGCAGCGACATGGGGCTGCGGTCCTCGCTCTCGATCTCGCTGGCGCCGACGACGAGTTCCTCGCCGGAGCGGGGGACCAGATAGACGCGATGGCGCGGATGCAGCAGCCGCGCGGGATGCCTCAGGCCATGGCTTGGCAGCGACAGCGTGACGATCTCGCCCCGCACGCCGCGCAGCGGCAAGGGCGGCCGCGCGCCCAGACCGCGCGCATCGATCGCCCAGTCGCCGCGCCAATGCCCACCATCGGCGAAATGGAACTCGCCCGGCAGCACTTGGTCGACGGGCCGCGCCCAGTGCCAACGCACATCGGCCGCGCCTGCCTGCAGCGCGGTCATCGCCGCGAGCGGCGAGATCAGGCCTTCGCGCGGCAGCAGCCAGCCGCGCAGGCCCGGCGCGAGCATCGGCTCCCGGGCGCGCAGCGCCTGGGCATCGAGGGGCTCCGCGCCCGGCATGCGCATCAGCGCGCGCTGCGCGGCGCCCAGATCCGCGCGATGCGCCAGCAACAGGCTGCCGTTGGCCTGCAGCGGCACGGGCAGCGGCAGCGCCGCCACGATGCCGGGCCACAGCGCCAGCGAACGCCATCCCAGCGCGGCGACCGCGGCGCCGCCCTGCTCCTGCTCGGCGAGCGGGCTCAGCATGCCGGCCGCGCTGAACGCGGCGGCCCCCTGCGCGTCGAAGGCGGGCGCCGGACCGGGCGACGCGTCGAAGACCTCGACGCGATGCCCGGCGCGCGCGAGCGCCCACGCGAGCAGCCGCCCGGCGAGCCCCGCCCCGGCGATGGCGATCGCGGCCATCGCGCTCAGTCCTGGCGGATCGGGATGTAGAGCTCGGCGCCGCCGGCGCGGAACTCCGCGCTCTTCTCGCGCATGCCGTCCTCCAGCTGCGCGCTGTACTCGCGCACGTCCTGCGTGATCTTCATCGAGCAGAACTTGGGCCCGCACATCGAGCAGAAGTGCGCCACCTTCGCGCTGTCCTTGGGCAGGGTCTCGTCATGGAACTCGCGCGCCGTCTCCGGATCCAGGCCCAGGTTGAACTGGTCCTCCCAGCGGAACTCGAAGCGCGCCTTGGACAGCGCGTCGTCGCGGGCGCGCGCCGCCGGATGGCCCTTGGCGATGTCGGCCGCGTGCGCCGCGATCTTGTAGGCCATCAGGCCCTGCTTGACGTCGTCGCGGTCGGGCAGGCCCAGGTGCTCCTTGGGCGTCACGTAGCACAGCATCGCGCAGCCGAACCAGCCGATCATCGCGGCGCCGATGCCGCTGGTGATGTGGTCGTAGCCGGGCGCGATGTCCGTCGTCAGCGGGCCCAGCGTGTAGAAGGGCGCCTCGTCGCAGTGCTTGAGCTGCTCGGTCATGTTGGCCTGGATCATGTGCATCGGCACATGGCCCGGGCCTTCGATCATGGTCTGCACGTCGTGCTTCCATGCGATCTTCGTCAGCTCGCCCAGGGTGCGCAGCTCGGCGAACTGGGCCTCGTCATTGGCGTCGGCCAGCGAGCCCGGCCGCAGGCCGTCGCCCAGCGAGAAGCTGACGTCGTAGGCCTTCATGATGTCGCAGATCTCTTCGAAGTGCGTGTAGAGGAAGTTCTCGCGGTGGTGCGCGATGCACCACTTCGCCAGGATCGAGCCGCCGCGCGACACGATGCCGGTGCGGCGCTTGACCGTCATCGGCACGAAGGGCAGCCGCACGCCGGCGTGGATGGTGAAGTAGTCGACGCCTTGCTCGGCCTGCTCGATCAGCGTGTCGCGGAAGAGCTCCCAGGTGAGGTCCTCGGCCACGCCGCCGACCTTCTCCAGCGCCTGGTAGATCGGCACGGTGCCGATGGGCACGGGGCTGTTGCGCAGGATCCAGTCGCGCGTGGTGTGGATGTTGCGGCCCGTGGAGAGGTCCATCACCGTGTCCGCGCCCCAGCGCGTGGCCCACACCAGCTTCTCGACCTCCTCCTCGATGCCCGAGCTGACCGCCGAGTTGCCGATGTTGGCGTTGACCTTGACCAGGAAGTTGCGGCCGATGGCCATCGGCTCGAGTTCCGGATGGTTGATGTTGGCCGGGATGATGGCGCGGCCGCGCGCGACCTCGTCGCGGACGAACTCGGGCGTGATGATCCCGGGGATCCGCGCGCCCAGGCCCTGGCCGGCCAGGCGCTGCTCGCGCTCGCTGTCGGCGAGGTACTCGTGCATCCAGGCGCGGCGGCCGTTCTCGCGAATCGCGACGTACTCCATCTCGGCGGTGACGATGCCGCGGCGCGCGTAGTGCATCTGCGTCACGTTGGCGCCGGACTTCGCGCGCGCGGCGTGCGGTTCAGCGCCGCGCTCTGCGCGCGCAGCGCCTGCTGCTGCGCGGCCTCGCGCAGGCCGTCGTCGAAGAGCTGGATCGGGCGGCCGGTGTAGGCCTCGGTGTCGCCGCGCGATTCGACCCAGGCGGCGCGCGTGGCGGGCAGGCCGCGGCGCACGTCGGTGGTGACGGCGGGATCGGTGTACGGGCCCGAGGTGTCGTAGACGGCGATGCGCTCGCCGTTGGTCAGCGCGATCTCGCGCAGCGGCACGCGCAGCTGCGGATGCAGCACGCCGGCCTCATGCGTCTTGGTCGACGCCGGCAGCGGCGCGCGGCTGGCGGCGAGGCGGTCATGGAACTCCGCGGCGGCATCGGGGCTTGCGGCGGTCGGGGGCAGGTTGTGCGTCAGGTCCAGCATCAGGGTCTCCGGTTGGGCGCCGGAGGCTGGACTGAAGGGAACGCGGGCGGGAGGAACTGGGCCCTTCTCGTGGCACGGCGCATGGGCGGCGCGCAGGGACGCGCGGGGATCGCCGAGGTGCGCCTGGAAGGGCGGGCTCTTCTTACGCCGGTACGAACCGGATCAAGTTCAGCGGGTCCACAGCTTCATCGCCATGTCTCAGCCCGTGCCGCGCCGCGCTGTCGCGCGGATCGGCCCAGGGCACCCCGGAGCAGGCGCGCAGTATAGGCCGGTCGACGCGCGGACCCGCGAGATCGTGACTTCCTCGACGCCATCGGCCCTGCGGCCCGCTGTTACATCCTGATTCCGGGCAAACCCCGAGGTCTCGTCACGGTGGTGACTTCTTACACTGCGGCGCTCATGCCGGGGCGCGAGAACCAAGACCAAGAGCCGTAGACAAGACCGGCGTTGTCTCCAAAAGAGAGCAACCAGCGCAATCGAGAGGGTGGAGTGATGAGCAGCCGTAGTCTCCTGAACGTCCGGCGTCACGGTCTGGCGCTGTGCCAGGTCTTGAGCTTGTCCCTGGTCGCGATGGCCGCGCAGGCGCAGACGGCGACGTCCGCCGCGCCCGCCGATCCCAAGGCCCCGATGAGCGATGTCGACCGCGCCAAGCGCGATGCCGACAAGGTTTTCCAGTGGATCAAGTTCCACGCCGAGAAGGGCGAGAAGAAGACCCCCGAACGACACGAGGCCAAGGCCGACGCGGCCAAGCCCGTTGCCCGTGCGGTGGCCACGGCCGCGCCGGCGCCGGCGCCCGCGGCGCGCCGCCAGGACCTCGATCCCGCGGCCGAACGCGCGCTCGCCACGCGCAACGCCGTGCAGGAGGCGCCCGCGGTCGCCGCGGTCGGCGCCTCGCCCGCGCCGCTCGCGCAGACGGCAGCCCAGACGGTGGCGCCGCCCTCGACCGCGCCGCAACCGCTGTCGGAGGCGCCCGCGCCGCAGGTCGTGTCGATGGCCGCGCCGTCCATGGCCGCACCGGCCGGCCG
>NZ_VOSR01000367.1:0-4928 GCF_007997345.1 Mitsuaria sp. TWR114 | reverse complement strand
CTCCGGCGCCGACCCCGCCCGCGCCACCGCCGGCGACCTCGACGGTCAAGCGCGGCCTGGCCTATGACCTGAAGGACGCCGCCGATTTCAGCGCGCTGTCCGGCGGCACCGTGGGCTGGTGGGTGAACTGGGCGCTCAAGCCCAACGCGGCGGTGCTCGCCCAGCCCGCCATCGCCGGCGCGATGGACCATGTGCCGATGCTGTGGAACTTCGACTTCGACACGGCGGAGGTGGTCGCCTACCTGAAGTCGCGTCCGGCCGTGAAGTCCCTGCTGGTGCTCAACGAGCCCAACCTGACCGACCAGGCCAACAAGACGCCAGCGGAAGCCGCCGCCCAGTGGCCGCGGTATGAGGAGGTCGCGCGCCAGACCGGCGTCAAGCTCGTCGGTCCGGCGATCACCTGGGGCACGATGGCCGGCTACGCCGACCCGGTGGTCTGGATGGATGCCTTCATCGCCGCCTACCGCAACGCCAACGGCGGGCGTGATCCGCAGATCGACGCGCTCGCCTTCCACTGGTACGACTACGGGCTGGCCGACCAGCTCAAGCGGCTGGAGAAGTACGGCAAGCCGTTCTGGATCACCGAGATGGCCAACTGGCATGTCGGCGACGGAAGCGCGCAGGTCGACTCGGCGGCCAAGCAGAAGGCGCAGATGGCGGACATGGTCAAGACCTGCGAGACCCGCGCCGACGTGCTCCGTTATGCGTGGTTCACCGGCCGCTGGTCGCCGGATCCGCATTTCACCAGCCTGTTCGGCGCCGCCGGCACGCTGACGGAGGTCGGCCAGCAGTACAAGGCGCTGCCGACGTCCTGACGCGCGATCGAGGCCACGTGGCGGGCGGCGGCGCGGGAACCGGGATTGCTGTCTCCCGGGCATCACCACTTCATGGAGTGATCCCCATGACCGTCATCGCCTCCTCCCGCCCGCGCGCCCTGCCCGCGATCGCAGCGATCGCCCTCGCCCTGGGCGGCGCCCTGGCCGCCGGCACCGTCGCCGCCCAGACCGCCACGACCGCGGCCACGCCGGCCTCCGCGGCGCGTTCGCACGCGGACAGCAGCTTCATGAAGAACGCCGCCGAGTCCAACTTCGCCGAGATCGCGGCCGCCGATCTCGCCCTCAAGAAGGGCACCAGCGCCGACGTCAAGGCCTTCGCCCAGAAGATGATCGACGACCACAAGAAGGCGGATTCGGAACTGCAGACGCTGGCCGCGTCCAAGGGGGTGAAGCTCCCGACCGATGCCACGATGGTCCAGAAGGGCAAGGCCAAGATCCTGGAACAGCGCGACGGGACCAGCTTCGACCACCATTACGCCGAGAACCAGGTCGGCGCCCACAAGGACGCCGTCAAGCTGTTCGAGAAGGCGTCCAAGGACGCCAAGGACGCCGACGTGAAGGCCTGGGCCGCCAAGATGCTGCCGGCCTTGCAGCATCATTTGCAGGAGGCGCAGGCCCTGGAGCAGGCCACCAAGGCGGCCGACAAGAAGAAGTAAGCGCGCTTCAGCGCAGCGCGGCCAGCAGCGCCGCCTGCGCGATCCACGGGCGCCGCTCGGCGCCCGTGCCGCGTCCAGACGCGGGCGCCAGCACCGCCCGCGCGTCCAGCACCGGCACCACCGCGGCCATCGCCAGGCCGCGCATGACGGCGGCGGGCACGCCTTCGCACGCCACCGCCGCGTAGAGATGGCCCAGCAGCCGGGCGATCTCGTCGAGCGCGGCGCCCTCCTCCAGCGCCCGCGCGGGGTCCAGCATCGTGACCTGCGCGCCCAGCGCCTGCGCGGCCTCGCGCAGGCAGCGGACCGTCTCGGACCGTTCGTCACCGCAGAACAGCCCCAATCGCATGCCGACCAGCGGCCGATGCGGCGCGCCGCGCTGCGTGGCCTGCGCGAGCTCGTCCGCGGACCGGTCCAGCGCGGTCGCGGACAAGGGCAGGACGGAGGTCGGCATCGCAGACAGCGGCGGGGCGTGATGCGGCATGGTCGACAGGCGCGGAACGCAGGCTTGGGAAGGAGGACGCGTGAGGGGCGCGAGGGGCTGGAGGGGGCCCGGCCGACACGCGTCGGCAGCGAGGTTGGGGAGCGTAGTCAGCCCGCGCCGGGAAGCGTTGATGGATGTCAAACGACGGTGGTTGGCGCGCCTCGATGCGCAGGAACACTGCGACGTCTTGAGGGTCCGTTACTGAACCGTCACCGAGGGTTCACCAACTGTTGCCGAGCGATGTCAAGGATTGGCGCAGCCGTTGCGCGCGCTTCCTAGCATCCCTTCAACGCCACCAACCACGAGACCATCATGCACAGCGCCATCGCCACCCCCTCGAGCGACCTCTCCCGCGACCGTCTGCGCGATGCCCCGGCAGGTCGCCCGCGCATCCCCCTCGTCCCCGCCGCCTCCCGCCTCGCCGCCCTCGCGCTGCCCCCGGCCGCGACCGCCGTCTCCGAACTCCGTCCGCTGACGCGCCCCTTCGCGGTGGCCACCAGCGACACCCGTCCCTCCCCTCGCGATCCCCACCAGCGCATGCTCGAAGCGATGCGCATCATCCGCGACCTCGTCCAGCCCAGCGCCAAGGTCGTGCGCGCCGGCGACATGATCTTCCGCGCCGCGCAGCCCTTCAACACCGTGTATCTGATCAACGCCGGCGCCTTCAAGCTGGTGAGCCGCAGCCTGGATGGCCGCGAGCAGATCGTCAGCCTGAAGTTCCGGGGCGACTGGCTGGGCTTCAGCGGCATCGCGCAGGGCCGCCATCCGTGCGACGCCGTCGCGATGGACACCGGCAACATCTCCATCATTCCCTACGACACCCTCACCGAGGCCTGCGCGCGCCATCCGGAGATGATGGCCATCGTCCACGAGGGCATGAGCACCGAGATCACCCACGAGCGGCAGTCGCTGATGTCGGTCTGCACGCTGGCCTCGCTGGCGCGGGTGGCGGAATTCCTCTGCGCCTGGGCGCGCAGCATGCACCAGCGCGGCCTGCGCGCCGACGAGCTGACGCTGCGCATGACCCGCGCCGACCTCGGCAACTACCTGGGCATGACGCTGGAGACCGTCAGCCGCTGCCTGTCCCGGCTCAGCCGGGAAGGCCTCATCCGCTTCGGCGAACGCGGCCGCCGGCAGATCTCGATCCCCAACCTGGAACGGCTGGAGCAGTTCGTCATCGGCGGCCTGCCGGACGCCGGCCCGGCCGCGGTCCAGTGACGGCGGCGGCGGACACGCCGCCGCTCAGCGGCTGAGCACCTTCGCGATCGCCCGCGCCAGCGCGGTGCGGTCATAGGGCTTGGGCAGCAGCTCCCAGCCCAGGGCGGCCTCCGGGCCCGACCCCAGCAACTCGGCGGAGAAGCCGGACACCAGCAGCACCGCGATGTCGGGCCAGGCCTGCTGGACGGCCCCCGCCAGCTCCGTGCCCCGCATGCCGGCGCCCAGGGCGATGTCGCTGACCAGCAGTTGCGGCCGCTCGCCACCCTCGCCCCCCTCAACGCGGTCCGCGACCTCGCGCAGGTGCCGCAAGGCCTCCTCCCCGCTCGCGCAGGCCACGACCCGGCACCGCAGGTCGGTCAGGAAGCGCCGCGCCACCGCGCGCACTTCCGCGTCATCCTCCACCAGCAGCACCCGCAGGCCCGCCGGCACCGTCTCCACGACGGCATCGCCGTCCAGCGCGCCCTCCGGCGCGTCCGGCGGTCGGGGCAGGATCAGCGTGAGCGTCGTGCCACGGCCCGGCGTGCTGTCGATGGCGAGCGCCCCGCGGGACTGCCGCGCGAAGCCGTAGACCGTGCTCAGGCCGAGTCCCGTGCCGCGACCGGCCTGCTTGGTGGTGAAGAAGGGCTCGAAGGCCCGCTCCTTGACGTCCTCCGGCATGCCGACGCCGTTGTCGGTCACCGCGATGCGGACGTAGCGCGCCGGGCCGTCCGGATCGGGCGGTGTCCCGTCTTCCTCCAGCTCCCGCCGCAGCTCCGGCGGCACGGCGCCCAGCGGCGCGGCCTCGAAGACCAGCTCGCCGCCCTCGGGCATGGCGTCGCGCGCGTTGATCGCGATGTTGAGCAGCGCCGACTCCAGCTGCGCCGGATCGGCCTGGACATCGGGGCAGTCGGGCGCCACCTCGATGCGGATGCGGATGCGCTGGTCCAGCGTGCGGCGCAGCATGTCGGCCAGCGATCGCATCATCGCCGCGACGTCGACGCTGGCCGGCTGCAGCATCTGCCGGCGGGAGAACGCCAGCAGCTTGCCGGTCAGTTCCGCGCCGCGTCGCGAGGCACGCGTCGCGGCCGCCACCAGCTGCGGCGCGAAGCCGTCGTCGGTCACCGCCGGCAGGTCGGCCAGCACCTGCAGGTTGCCCTGGATCACGGTCAGCAGGTTGTTGAAGTCGTGCGCGATGCCGCCGGTCAGTTGCCCGACCGCCTCCAGCCGCTGCGAGTGATGCAGCGCCTCCTCGGTCTGCGCGCGTTGCAGGCAGGTGCCCAGCAGGTTGGCGACGGACTCGAGGAAACGCAGCTCCGCGTCGCCAAAGCGCTTGGCCTGGCGCGAACGCACCGCCAGCGCGCCGACCGGCCGGCCGCGGTCCGAGAGCGGCACCGACAGCGCCGACACCAGGCCCTCGCGGCGATAGGTGGCCGGCACGGCGAAGCGCGTCTCGCGCCCGTAGTCCTCGACGATCACCGGCCGCCCCTCGGTCAGCACGAAGGGGCGGCGTGTCGGGCCGGTTCGGCACCACGGCGCCCAGTCCCTCCTCGGCCAGCAGGCGCGCCGCCGGCCACGCGCAGCGTCGAGCGGCCGGGATCGAGCAGGAACACGATCGCCAGTTCGACCTCCAGCGCCTGGGCGGCGATCACCGGCGCCTGCTGCAGCACCTCCTGCGGATCCAGCGCGTCGACGGCGATGCGGCCGAGCTGGGCCAGATGCTCGCTGTAGCGGGCCCGCTGCAGCGCCTGGCGCACGCGC
>NZ_VOSR01000366.1:0-4035 GCF_007997345.1 Mitsuaria sp. TWR114 | reverse complement strand
ATCTGCTGCTGCACCTGCGTGACCTGCGTGCGCTGCTCGTTGGCGCGCGCCTGCGCGGCGCGCACCTGGTCCTCGACCTCGGGCAGCTTCATCGCCTGGTCTTCGGCCTGCGCGGCGAGGATCTCGCTCTGCTCCTCGGCCTGCGCGATCTGGGTGGCGACGTCATCCAGCTCCAGCTGCGCCTGCTCGGCGCGCTCCTGCCACTGCTGGTTCTGCGCCTGCAGCTCGACCAGCCGCTGTTCCAGCCGCTGGCGGCCCTCGACAACGTAGCGGATGCGCTCCTCGAGCCGGCTGACCTCCATCTGGGCCTCGGCCATGCGGCCCTGCGCGGCGTGCAGTTCATCGCCGGCGCCGTAGTGGGCCTGGCGGATGGTCTCGAGCTCGGCCTCGAGCTGGCGCAGCTCGGCCATCTTGGCTTCCAGCGCGTTGACCGCCTCCGAGTGCTCGCTCTTCACCCGCGCCGACTCGCCGGCCGCGTCGCGGTGCTTCAGGAACCACAGCTGATGCAGCTTGAGCGTGCCCTGCTCCTGCAGGTGGCGGTAATTCGCGGCGACCTCGGCCTGGCGCTCCAGCTTCTCGAGGTTGCTGTTGAGCTCCCGGAGGATGTCCTCGACGCGGGTCAGGTTCTCGCGCGTGTCCTTGAGGCGGTTCTCGGTCTCGCGGCGGCGCTCCTTGTACTTGGAGACGCCGGCGGCTTCCTCGAGGAACATGCGCAGTTCCTCGGGCTTGGATTCGATGATCCGGCTGATCGTGCCCTGGCCGATGATGGCGTAGGCGCGCGGGCCCAGGCCGGTGCCCAGGAACACGTCCTGCACGTCGCGCGGCGCACCGGCTGGTTGTTGATGAAGTAGCTGGACGTCCCGTCACGCGTCAGCACGCGCTTGACGGCGATCTCGGTGAACTGGTTCCACTGGCCGCCGGCTCTGGCGCTGGTGTTGTCGAACACCAGTTCCACGCTGGAGCGGCTGGCCGGCTTGCGGTTGCCGGAGCCGTTGAAGATCACGTCCTGCATGGACTCGCCACGCAGTTCGCTGGCCTTGCTTTCGCCCAGCACCCAGCGCACCGCATCCATGATGTTGGACTTGCCGCAGCCGTTGGGGCCGACCACGCCGACCAGCTGGCCGGGCAGCTGGAAGTTCGTCGGATCGGCAAAGGACTTGAAGCCCGAGAGCTTGATCGAGTTCAGTCGCATCGGGGTGTGATCACCGGGCCGCCACAGCCTGCGCGTGATCTAAGCCTTTGATTTGATTGTGGAAACGCCCCTTGACGGGGCGCTCGATTCGCGGCGGATGATACCATCGCGCCCTTCGTCTTTTCCCCAGCCCCATGGCCAAGAATCCCTCCGCCAAGCCGGCCGCCAAGGCCGGCGCCAAGGCCGCCAAACC
This sequence comes from Mitsuaria sp. TWR114, assembly GCF_007997345.1. Lineage (NCBI taxonomy): Bacteria > Pseudomonadati > Pseudomonadota > Betaproteobacteria > Burkholderiales > Sphaerotilaceae > Roseateles > Mitsuaria sp. TWR114. Next base: position 2,650 of record NZ_VOSR01000366.1, on the reverse strand, counting down.
CGCCGTCGCGCCCAAGATGCGCGAGATGCCGCCCAACCCGCCCAGCCGGCCCAGCAAGGAGATCCACGTCTTCCCCAACCCGGCCCCGGAGCGCGACTACGTCATCCAGTTCCAGATCCCCGAGTTCACCTGCCACTGCCCGCTGACGGGCCAGCCGGACTTCGCGCACTTCACGATCGACATGATTGCGGACCAGTACTGCGTCGAGCTCAAGAGCCTGAAGATGTACTTCTGGAGCTACCGCGACGAAGGCGCGTTCCACGAGAAGGTGACCAACACCATCCTCGAGGACATCGTGAAGGTGACCAATCCGCGCTTCATCCGCATCACCGCCAAGTGGTACGTGCGCGGCGGCATCTACACCAACGTCGTGGCCGAGCACCGCAAGAAGGGCTGGAAGCCGCTGCCGGCGGTCGACCTGCCGGCGCACGGCTTCGAGAGCGGCCTGCTGCGCTGATCCGCGCCCCGCATCCCGCACCAGGTCCCGCCGGATGGCCCTCGCCTACGACAGCGCGACGCAGTTCGTCGCGGTCGCGCTCAAGCGCAGCCGCATCGACGGCTACGGCGTGTTCGCCGCCGAGGACATCCCGGCCGGCACGCGGCTGGGATTGCTGACCGGCGAATCGATCACGGTGGCCGAGGCCCGGCGCCGCGCGCAGGAGAGCCGCCGGCTGATGCTGGTGGAGCTTTCGCCGGCGCGGGCGATCGACGCCAGCCGCTCGCAGGACGCGATGCGCTTCACCAACCACAGCTGCCGGCCCAACGCCCGCATCCAGGTCGAGGACGGCGAGGTCAGCTTCTTCGCGACCGAGGACCTGCGCCCCGGCGACGAGATCACCGTCGACTACGGCGTGACCCACCACGAGGGCCGCCTGCCCTGCCGCTGCGGCGCGCCCGGCTGCCGAGGCTCGCTCTGAGCGTCAACCCAGCGTTGTCCAGCCGAGTACGGCCGCCGCGAGGGGCCCGCCTATGATTCCGCGCATGAGCACGTCCCCCGCCTCGCCCCTGGCCGATCCCGCGGCCCCTCCCCCGGTCAACCCGCGATTGGCGCTCCTGAACCCCTACCCCTTCGAGCGCCTGCGCGCCCTGACCCAGGGCATCGTCCCCAACCCCGATTACCGCCCCATCTCGCTGGGCATCGGCGAGCCCAAGCATCCGGCGCCCAAGCTGGTCGAGGACGCGCTGATGGCCAACCTGAAGGGCCTGTCCAGCTACCCCGCCACGGCCGGCGAGCCCAAGCTGCGCGAGGCCATCGCCGGCTGGCTGCAGCGTCGCTACGCGCTGAGCCTGGACCCGGCCACGCAGATCCTGCCAGTCAACGGTTCGCGCGAGGCGCTGTTCGCACTGGCGCAGGTCGTGATCGATCCGAGCCGCCCGGGCGCGACCGTCGTCTGCCCGAATCCGTTCTATCAAATCTATGAAGGCGCCGCGCTGCTGGCCGGCGCCACGCCGGCCTTCGCGAACTCCGACCCGGCGCGCAACTTCGCCGCCGACTGGTCGCAGATCGATGACGCCACCTGGGCCCGCACGCAGCTGCTCTACGTCTGCTCGCCGGGCAATCCAACCGGCGCGGTGATGCCGCTGTCGGAGTGGCAGACGCTGTTCGAGCTCAGCGACCGGCATGGCTTCGTGATCGCCTCGGACGAGTGCTACTCCGAGATCTACTTCCGCGACGGCCCCGACGCCGCGCCGCTGTCGGGCCTGCAGGCCGCGGTCCAGCTCGGCCGGCCGGACTTCCGCAACCTCATCGCGTTCACCAGCCTGTCCAAGCGCTCCAACGTGCCGGGGATGCGCTCGGGCTTCGTCGCCGGCGATGCCGCCTGGATCAAGCGCTTCCTGCTCTATCGCACTTACCACGGCTCGGCGATGAGCCCGCTGATCCAGGCCGCCAGCATCGCCGCCTGGAACGACGAAGCCCACGTGATCGAGAACCGCGCGCAGTACCGCGCCAAGTTCGCAGCCGTCACGCCGCTGCTGGCGCAGGTGCTGGACGTGGCCCTGCCCGACGCGGGTTTCTACCTGTGGGCGGCGGTGCCAGACGGTAACGATATTGGCTTCGCCCAGGGCCTGCTCGCTCAATACAATGTCGGCGTTCTGCCCGGCAGCCTGCTGGCCCGAGACGCCCACGGCCTCAACCCGGGCGCCGGCCGCATCCGCCTGGCGCTGGTGGCCGGACAGGCCGAATGCCTGGAAGCCGCCCACCGCATCGTCTCCTTCGCGAAGCAACTCAAGACCTCCGCCTGATCCGTCCCGCCGCGCGGCACCGCGCGTGCCGCCGGACGTGTCCCACCGACCCGAATCGATCGAATCCTCGAGATCCCCACCATGACGCAAGACCTGCAATCCATCATCGACCTGGCCTGGGAAGGCCGCGCCAACCTGACCTCGGCCAACAGCCCGGAAGTGCGCGCCGCCGTGGACGAGGTCCTGGCCCGCCTGGACGCCGGCACGCTGCGCGTGGCCGAGCGCAAGGCCGTCGGCGAGTGGACCGTGCACCAGTGGGTCAAGAAGGCCGTGCTGCTGTCCTTCCGCCTGAACGACAACCGCCAGATGGGCGCCGGCGACATGACTTTCTTCGACAAGGTCCCGACCAAGTTCGGCGGCATGAGCGACGAGGCGCTGCGCGCCACCGGCGTGCGCGTGGTGCCGC
>NZ_VOSR01000365.1:0-1921 GCF_007997345.1 Mitsuaria sp. TWR114 | reverse complement strand
CGAGCTGCGTCGCCGAGGCCCAGCGGCTCGGCCGCCAGGGCGAGCGCCGTGGCGCGCGCTGGATTGGTCCCGCACTGCGGTTGCCGGGCTACGAACTCGGCGCCCAGTTGGCGCTGGCGCTGGCCGGCGAGCGCCAGACGGATGGCGCGATGCTCGCGCTCAAGACCGTCCGGCCGGTCGCCGCGATCGTGATCAGCCCGCAGCTGTTCGCAACGCCGGATCCGGCGCGCTACCGGGACGTCGCCATGCCGGTGCTCGGCCTGACCGGTCCGGACGACAGCGACGTGCTGCAGCTGGTGCGCGACCTGGCCTGGCGCCAGGTCCCCTTCGCCGCGATGCCGCCGGGCCGCGGCTGGCTGCTGAGCGCCAACGAGGTCCGCCATGCCGCCTTCGGCGGTAACGAGCCGCGGCCGGAAGACGCCGAGCGCGAGCGCAAGCGGATCCAGGCAGCGGAGGACCAGGCGCAGTCGCAACCGCAGCCCCAGGGCCGCCGAGGCGCAGGTCGCGGGCAGCGCGGACAGGACGCGCCGGTGCGGATGGCGCCGGTGCCGCCGATCCCGGACTACCGCCAACGCCACGCGCAGCAACTGGGCCTGATCGCCGCGCAGCAGGTGAGCGTCGCCTTCCTCGACCACGAGGTGAAGCGCTCCGAAACCGCCCGCGTCTGGCTGGCCGGCCCGGCGCAGGCATGGATAGGACGGGTCGGCAGCCTGAGCTCGTCGCGTTGATTTCTGTATTGACAGAAATTTCTGTCCCGCTACAGTCGCGACCATGGAACTCAGCAACACCGCCCGCCGCTTCGTCCTGCACTGGGGCGAGATGGGCAGCGCCTGGGGCGTGAACCGCACCGTCGCCCAGATCCACGCCCTGCTCTACTTCCACGGCCGCCCGCTCAATGCGGAGGAACTGGCCGAGACGCTGTCGGTGGCGCGCTCCAACGTCAGCACCAGCCTCAAGGAACTGCAGAGCTGGAACCTGATCCGCGTCACCCATGTGCTGGGCGACCGGCGCGACTACTTCGAGACGACCGCCGACGTGTGGGAACTGCTGCGCACCATCGTGCGGGAGCGCAAGCATCGGGAGTTCGATCCGACCGTGCGGATGCTGTCGGAGCTGGTCGCCGAGGACGGCTTCCAGGACGAGTCGCCCGACGCCCAGGACCGCGTGCGCGAGTGCCTGCGCCTGATGCAGACGCTGGGCGCCTGGTCGGAGGAAATGATGCGGCTGTCGCCGTCGACGCTGGAGAAGGTGCTCAAGCTCGGCGCCAGCGTGCAGCGCTTCGTGCGCGGGGACGGATCCTGATCCGCCCCTTTTTTTGGCAATGAATTTCTGTCTTTACTGAAATATCGAGCAACGAAGGAGGATGTGATGCGCTTCACCCCCGAATCCGACCGGCATGCGATCCAGCGCGACCCAGGCGCCTATCCGCTGACGCTCTACTTCGACGGCGCCTGCCCGATCTGCAACGGCGAGATGCGCAACCTGATGCTGCGCAACACGGCGGGGCTGCTCCGCTTCGTGGACATCTCCGAGCCGGGCTTCGCGGCCTTCCCCGCCGGCACCGACATGCCGGCGCTGATGGGCACCCTCCACGGCGTGCGGGCCGACGGGCGCCTGTCGACGGGCTCGGAAGTGCTGCGCCTGGCCTATCGCGGCGTCCAGCTCGACGGGTTGGTCCGCTTCACCGAACTGCCGGGCCTGCGCTGGCTGTTCGACCACGCCTACCCGCTGGTCGCGCGCCATCGCTACCTGGTGCCGAAGCCGCTCGCGCGGCTGGTGCTCGAGACCGCGCTGCGCCGTGCCGCGGAACGCCGCGCCGGCGCCTCGGCCTGTCATGCCGATGCCTGCTCGATCGCGTCCGAACAGGCGGCTTCGACGCGGCCGGGCGGCCCGGCGCTCGGGGCCTCGGCCGCGCCGGCAA
>NZ_VOSR01000364.1:0-968 GCF_007997345.1 Mitsuaria sp. TWR114 | reverse complement strand
CGCCGCCCGAGGCCGAGGCGCCGCCGACGAAGCAGGCGGCGATGACGTCGAGCTCGAAGCCCAGGCCCGCCTTGGGCGTGGCGGTGTTGAGCCGCGCGGCGAAGACCAGGCCGGCCAGCGCCGCCAGCGCGCCCATGTTCACGAAGGTCAGGAAGGCGATGCGCTGCGTGCGCACGCCCGACAGGCGGGCCGCCTTCTCGTTGCCACCGACCGCGTAGACGCGCCGGCCCAGCGTGGTGCGGCCGGCGATGAAGTCATAGGCCAGGGTCAGCACGACCATCAGCACCATGACCGTCGGCAGCCCCTTGTAGGAGGCCATCAGCCAGCTCATCGCGGCGATCGCGGCGACCAGCAGTCCCTGCCGCGTCCAGAAGACCACCCCGGGCTCCGTCTCCATGCCGTGCCGCGCCGCCGCGGCGCGATGCCGCCACGCGACCGTGAGCGAGACCGCCGCCAGCAACAGACCCAGGCCCAGCGTCGTCGGACGCGGATCCTCCTGCCCGAAGAGCTCGGGCAGGAAACCGGCGCTCAGCGCCTGGAAGCTGTCGGGGAAGGGACCGAGCGACTGGCCCTGCAGCAGCGCCAGCGCCAGGCCCTTGAACACCAGCATGCCGGCCAGCGTCACGATGAAGGACGGAATGCCCAGGTAGGCGACGAACCAGCCCTGCGCGCCGCCGATCACCGCCCCCGCCAGCAGGCAGACCAGGCCGGCGGGCAGCGCGGCCCATTCGTACTGCACCATCAGCACCGCCGCGAGCGCGCCGATGAAACCGCACACCGAGCCCACCGAGAGGTCGATGTGGCCGGTGACGATCACCAGCAGCATGCCCAGCGCCATGATGACGATGTAGCTGTTCTGCAGAACCAGGTTGGTGAGGTTCAGCGGCTCCAGCAGCGTGCCGTCGGTCAGCACCTCGAAGAGCGCCATGATCGCCACCAGCGACAGCAACATGCCGTAGTCGCGCAGG
>NZ_VOSR01000363.1:0-690 GCF_007997345.1 Mitsuaria sp. TWR114 | reverse complement strand
GGCGACGCGAAAGTCGCCATCGATGAGATGCTGGCGTCGATGACGGCGGCGCTGGACCAGTTCGCTTTGCCCCCGTCCCTCCAAGCTGACGCGGCGGCTCTCGCGCTGGGCCAGCGGGTGCTCCAGGTGGCGCGGGAGCGGGTGCGGGATTTCGATTGACCGGTGCCCCATCCGTCCACCGTCCACCGTCCACCGTTCATCCGTTCACCAGGAACGCGGCCGCGACGCAGTGGCGCGGCGGCGCGCAGCGGACCTCCTCATCTGGCGCTCAGGCTGGCCCCCTTCCAATCCGCCGACTGCCATCGCTGGAACGCGCCCAGCATCGCGGCATCGCCGGCCTGGCGCTGCGGCTCCTGGCCGCGCTGTCCATCTCGATCCTGCCCGGCTGCGCGGCGCTGCAACCGCCGCCTGCCGAGCGATGGCCGGCCACGGATCCCGCGCCGGTCTACGCCGTCGAGGACATCCGCCCCGCGCCCGGCCTGGGCGGCGAGCTCGCGCCCGACCCTGCCTCGACCGAGCGCCTGCTGGCGCTGGCGCTGCAGGAATGGCAGCTCTGGGGCCGGGGCCGCTGGGACGCCGCCACCAACCTCACCGAACGCCGCCTCGACGAGCCCCGCGGCCTGGAGGCCGAGCCCTACCTCCACGCCCGGGTGCTGTTGTACTGGCTCGGCGTCAAGGGCGGCGACTACC
>NZ_VOSR01000362.1:0-2049 GCF_007997345.1 Mitsuaria sp. TWR114 | reverse complement strand
CGAGGCCTTCATCGTCGCGATGATCGATCACGTGCCCGAGCTCGCGCTGCGCGCCTTCTACCTGATCACCGTCGTGGGCAACCGGGAAACGCTGATCACGCTGGGCGTGGTGGTCACCGCGGCCCTGCTGGTCCTGCGCCGCCGCGGGCTGGCCCTGGGCTGGGCGCTGGCGATGCTGGGCAACGGCGCCCTCAATCCGACGCTGAAGCACGTCTTCGAGCGCGCCCGCCCGATCCACCCCACCCACTGGCTCACCGAGGACGGCTTCAGCTTCCCCAGCGGCCACAGCTCGGGCGCGGTGATCGCGATGGGCATGCTCGCCTACCTGGCGGTGCGGCTGCTGCCGCGGCGCTGGCATGTGCCGGCCTGGATCGCGGCCGCGGGGCTGGCCTTCTCGATCGGCGCGAGCCGGGTGTTCCTGCGCGTGCATTTCCCCAGCGACGTCCTCGCCGGCTTCGCCTCCGGCACGGCCTGGCTGACGATCTCGATCGCCAGCATCGAGCTTGCCCGCTGGGCCAAGCGCCGGCGCAGAGCGCCTCAAGTCAGCGGCGTCGAACTCACCCGCTGAAAGAGGCCCGCGGTCTCGTCGACATCCCAGCGCTCAACGACCGCCGCCTGCCCCTGCTCGGTCCGGATCAGGTTCACCGAATTCGGGATGCCGCCCCGCACCCGCGTGCTCAGCGCGGTGCCGGCCTGGACGGCCCAGACCGGCCGCGGCAGGTCCGGTCGGCGCTCGTGCAGCGGCAGCACGTAGGGCAGGTGGATGTGGCCGCCGACGATCGCGTCCACGCCCGCCTCCGCCCAGCGTCGGGCGGCCTTCGCATGACCGCGCAGCAGGTTGGCCAGGTCCGACGCGCGCGTCACCGCCACCGGCTGGTGGACCGCCACCAGCTTCACCTGACCGGCGCGCGCCGCGGCCAGCCGCTGCGCGGTGCGCTCGATCTGGCGCTCGGACAGCTCTCCGTTCTTGTGCCGGTAGCGCCGCGTGGTGTTGAGCGCGATCAGCAGCAGATCGTCGGTCTCGAACTCGTCGTCACGGACCGGCCCGAAGGCGCGTTCATAGCGCTGGTAGGGATGCAGCAGCCGCGTGGGCAGCGCGTAGAGCGGGATGTCGTGGTTGCCAGGAATGACCAGCCGCGCCGGAATGCCGAGCTTGTCGACGAAGGCCCGGGCGCGCGAGAACTCGATCGGCCGCGCCCGCTGGGTGATGTCGCCGGTGATCAGCAGCACATCGGGTCGCAGCTCGCCGCACAAGCGCTCCAGCGCCGCCAGCGCCATCGGCCGCTCGGTGCCGAAGTGCGGGTCGGACATCTGCAGCACCAGCGTCATCGCCCGGACTCCGCCTCGGCGAGGTTGGCCTGCGCCTGACGGCGCTCCTCCGCCAGGCCGGGGGGACGGATCAGCATCAGCCGATGGGGCGAGACCTCGAAATGCAGCGGCAGCCGCATCCAGAGGACTTCCCCGTCCGTGGCGACCTTCACCCGCCGCGCGCCGATGCGGCGGTCGCGCACGGTGAGCCGGCGGAAGGCGAAGTTGACGATCTGGTCCGCCTCGGCCAGGCGCCCCATGGCGCCGCGCACCAGCAGCTTCAGCAGCCCCCAGCGGCCCACCGGCTTGAGCATCACGCCGGCCAGCGCGCCCTGGTCGATGGCCTGCGCCTCGGGCAGGCCGACCTGCTCCATCTGCAGCGCGTTGTTGCCGACGAAAACCGTCGGTGTGCGGACCTTGCGCGGCGCGCCCTGCGACTCGATCGTCAGCCCGAGGCTGCGATGACCGCGCAGGATGGTCGCGAGCACCGCGCCGATGGCGATGGCGCGGCTGCGGCCGAACTGGCGCTTCCAGACCTCGCGGTCCTCGAGCGACTGCGAGTACAGCCCCAGGCTCGCGTTGACGAGGAAGACCCGGTCGTTGAGCAGGCCGACCTGGACCGGCACCGCGCGCTCCTCCAGCAGCACCCGCAGCGCGGCGTCCAGCTCGGCGGGAATGCCGTGGGTGCGGGCGAAGTAGTTGAAGGTGCCCCGCGGCAGCACGCCGAAGGCGCAGCCGCTG
>NZ_VOSR01000361.1:0-2301 GCF_007997345.1 Mitsuaria sp. TWR114 | reverse complement strand
GCCGCCCGCCCGGCGGCGCGCCGGCGGGCGAGTGCGCCCCCGTAGAATGCCCCGTCATGAGTTACCAGGTCCTCGCACGCAAATACCGCTCCCGCACCTTCGAGGAGCTGATGGGTCAGGAACACGTCGTGCAGGCCCTGGCCAATGCGCTGACGCAGCAGCGCCTGCATCACGCCTATCTGTTCACCGGCACCCGCGGCGTGGGCAAGACCTCGGTGTCGCGGATCCTGGCCAAGTCGCTGAACTGCATCGGCCCGGACGGCACCGGCGGCATCACCGCCCATCCCTGCAACGTCTGCGACGCCTGCCGCGACATCGACGCCGGCCGCTTCGTCGACTACGTCGAGCTCGACGCCGCCTCCAACCGCGGCGTCGAGGAAATTTCCCAGCTGCTGGACCAGGCCGTCTACAAGCCGGTCGTCGGGCGCTTCAAGGTCTACATGATCGACGAAGTGCACATGCTCTCGAACACCGCCTTCAACGCGATGCTGAAGACGCTGGAGGAGCCGCCCGAGTACCTGAAGTTCGTCCTCGCGACGACCGACCCGCAGAAGGTCCCCGTGACCGTGCTGTCGCGCTGCCTGCAATTCAACCTGCGCCCGATGGCGCCGCAGACGGTGCTGGAGCACCTGACGCGCGTGCTGGGCAACGAGAACGTCCCGAACGAACCCGGCGCGCTGCGCCTGCTGGCACGCGCGGCGCGCGGCTCGATGCGCGACGCGCTGTCGCTGACCGACCAGGCGATCGCCTTCGGCTCGGGCGAGTTCCAGCCGGGCACGCCGCGCGGCGACGCGCTGATCGCCCATGAACTGGCCCACGTGGCGCAGCAGGACGGCGCGCGGGCGCCGGACGCGGGCCGCGACATGGCGGAAACGCCCGGCCTCGAGGAAGAGGCCGACCGCTCGGCGCTGGGCGCGCTGTCGACGCTCTACGGCAAGGGCAGCGCCGGCCCGCCGGTGCGCCATGGCGGCCCGCCCACGCGCGGCGGGCTGCGGCTGCAGCGGTGCAAGTCGGAATCCGAGAAGGCGCGCGAGGCCGAGATCAACCGGCTCGGCGGCCTGCAGTACGACTTCCTCGAGAAGCAGCGCAAGGAAACCGAGGACCGCAAGCGCAAGGAGGCGGAGGAGGCGGCGAAGAAGTCGGGCCTGCCGCCGCCGGTCACGCCGCCGACGGTGACCGTCGACGACATCATCAAGAGCGAAACCAAGGCCGCCGATCCGCCCAAGCCGGCCGATGCCTGGACCAAGCTGGACCCCAAGGTGCAGGACGACTGGAAGAAGCGCGCCGATGCCGCCTGGAAGAAGGTCGTGGCCAGCGTCGCCGGCACCGAGCTCGAGACGGTGATGAAGGGCAAGCGCCTGAAGTTCGACCCCAAGGACGCGCTGGAGCAGGGCTACTTCGGCGCGCAGCTCGGCGACGAGCTCGAGGTCGGCATGCAATGGGTGGAGCTGGCCGAGAAGGACGCGAAGAACGTGTGGCCCAACGTGGCGCACGAGCTCGGCGGGCACTTCGAGTACGGCAAGGCCTACGCGACCGAGATCATGAGCGCGGCGCTGGAGCGCATGCCCGAGGCCGAGCGCAAGAAGTGGAAGACCGATCCGGTGCTGCGGCAGAAGTTCTTCGACACCTACGAGTACGCGGAGACCGAGATCTTCGCGGAGCTGCGCGAGCGTCGTTATGCGCATCCCGAGACCGGCACCGCGCCGCCCAATCCCACCGACGATCCGGACGTGGACGTGCCGCGCCAGCTCAACGTGCTGAAGAAGGCGCTGCATCCGGAGGTCGCCAAGGCCGTGGTGGCGCACCTGAAGGCACGCGTCGACGCGTCGCCCTCGCTCCTGGAACGCGACAAGAAGTTCTTCGCGGAACAGGTCAAGGCCGTGTTCGGCCCGCCCTGATATGGACGCGACCCGGGCAGCCGCACAACCGGCGTCGGCCACCGCGCGCGTGCCGTCCCTCAAGGAGACGGTCGCGCCGGCCAACGACCCCGCCGAGCACGAGGCCGACCGCATCGCCGACGCGGTGCTGCAAGGCCGGCGATGGCCGCTCCCCGGCCAGTCCGGCTGGTCCGCCGCGACCGATCCTGCCTCTCTTGCTCCCTCTCCCGCGGGGCGGGAGAGGGCAGGGGTGAGCCTCATCCAGCGCTCCGCCAAGCCCGGCGATGGCGAGCCCGCGGCAGTCACCGCCCCGACGAGCGCCTCGCCGCTGCTGGTGCCCGACGACGCCAACGCGTCCCCCGGACAGATGCGCAAGGGCGAGTTCATGGCCGCCCTGCGCGCCGGCATCTGCGCCGCGGTCGAC
>NZ_VOSR01000360.1:0-6389 GCF_007997345.1 Mitsuaria sp. TWR114 | reverse complement strand
GCAGCCTCCGTCGGGGCGGGGGCGCCTTGCGGGTGCGCTTGGGCTTCGCGGGCGCCTCGGACGGCGTGTCCGCGGCGGCGGTCAGCGTGTCGGGCTTGGAATCGTCGATTTCGTTGGAATTCATGTGTCGGCTTGCACCTTGTCAGCGGTGGACACGGCCCCTTCCCGGGGCGTTCAAGTGGGCTCGGGGTTGACCGCCCCGGCCGGTGGTTCTTCACCCGGCTCGCGCGAGGCGGCCGGCTTGGATTCGTCTTCGATGGCGGCCTGCGCCGCCGCTTCCGGCACTTCGGATGCCTGATCGTCGGCTTCGGCCGCAGCCTCCACGGCGATCGTCGATTCGGTCGCCGTCGATTCAGCGACTTTCGATTCGTCGGCCGTCGATTCGTCGGCCATCGACTCCTCGGCCGTCGATTCAACGCCAGCCGATTCCGCCGCCATCAGGGCCACCGGGGTGGCGCCGTCCGGCTCGACTTCAACGACCGCGTCGCCGGGCGGCTCCTCGAGCAGCGAGCCCTGCAGCGCCCCGGCGATCGGCGTCGGGTCGCCGCCCTGGATCAGCGCCGGCAGTTGCTCCAGCGAGTGCAGCCCCAGGTCGTCGAGGAACTGCTTCGTCGTCGCGAACAGCGCCGGACGGCCCGGCGCCTCGCGATGCCCGATGACCTCGATCCAGTTGCGGTCCTCGAGCTGCTTGATGATTGGCGCCGCCACCATCACGCCGCGGATGTCCTCGATGTCGCCGCGGGTCACCGGTTGACGGTAGGCGATGATCGCCAGCGTCTCCAGCACCGCCCGCGAATACTTCGGCGGCTTCTCCGGATTCAGCCGGTCCAGATGCTCGCGCATCTCGGGCCGGCTCTGGAAGCGCCAGCCGGAGGACAGCGCGACCAGCTCGACGCCCCGCCCTTCCCACTCGCGCAGCAACTCGTCGAGCAGCGACCGCACGCTGTCCGCATTGAGCTCGTCCACGAACAGCGAACGCATCTCGCGCAGCGTCAGCGGCGCCTGCGCGCACAGCAGCGCCGTCTCCAGGACCCGTTTGGCCTCCTGCGTGTCCATGGGCTCAGCTCATGACGCCGGCCTCGGGACCGGTCAAATCGGTGTGTTTCGCCATCTTGGGCGCCAGCGGCGGCAACGGGCCGCGCTGGACGGGTTCGATCTGCTTGCTTGGGAGCTCTTCGCTCCATCGGCCGCCGTTCAGTGGACGGTCCCGGCCGGTGGGACGGACGCCGCGTCGGTCCGCGGCCTGCGCTGCGGACGGGGTCGACTGCCGCCCCGCCGCCGTCTTGCGCACGTTCTCGCGCAAGAATTGGTCGGCATTGTAGCGCGGGCGCGCGGACTCCTCTCAGAACGTCGGATCGGGCAAACCCGCGACGCGCCAGCCCGACGCCAGCTCCGGCGGCAACGGGGCCTCGAAGCGCATCGGCGCGCCGGTGACCGGATGCTCGAAACCGAGCCGCGCCGCATGCAGCGCCTGCCGCGACACGCCCAGCGCCTCGGCGCCGCCGTACAGCGCGTCGGACACCAGCGGATGGCCGCGATGCGAGGCGTGCACGCGGATCTGGTGCGTGCGGCCGGAGTGCAGCACGCAATGCAGCGCGGAGACGGTCCGTTCCAGGCCGCGGGCGTCCTGCCACTGCCCCTCGGCCAGCTTGAAGAAGTCGGTGCGCGCCGGCTTGCCGCCGCCGACCACCGCCATGCGGATGCGCGACTGGGGATCGCGCCCGATCGGCGCCTCGACGATCCATTCGTCCGGCGTGCGGCCGTGGACCAGGGCGAGGTATTCGCGATGGACCTCGCGCGCCGCGATCATCCGCACCAGCGCGGTCACCGCCGGCAGCGTCTTGCCGACGACCATCAGCCCGGAGGTGTCCTTGTCCAGGCGGTGCACGATGCCCGCGCGCGGCAGCGTCGCGGCCTTGGCGTGATGTGCCAGCAGGCCGTTCATCAGCGTCCCGGACCAGTTGCCCGCCGCCGGATGCACGACCAGGCCGGCGGGCTTGTTCACCGCGAGCAGGTGTTCATCCTCGAAGACGATGTCCAGGTCCAGCGGCTCCGCGCGGAAGGCGAGCGCCTCCTCGGTCGGGACCAGGTCGACGGCCAGGCGCTGGCCCAGCTTGGGCTTGCGCGACGCCTGGGTGACGAGCTGCCCGTCCAGCGTGACGCAGCCGCGCTCGATCAGGCCCTGCAGGTGGCTGCGCGAGAACTCCGGCGCCAGCTGCACCAGCCACTTGTCCAGGCGCAGCGCGAGCTGGTCGCGACCGGCCTCGGCCTCGCGGCGTTCGGGCGCGTCGAGGCCGACGTCCTGGGCGTCGTCGAGGCCCTCGCTGCCCGAGGGCTCGCCCGAGTCACCGCGCGGGTAAAGCCTGCCCTCGTGCGCCGGGTCGTGGCCGACCTGAACCATATAATCGCCGCTCCAATTTCAGATGAGGGCCGCCGTCGCGCGCGCCCTGTGGACCATGATCGAGACTTGGGTGTTGCGCCGCCGGACCGCGGAATCTGTCGAGCTGTCCGGGACCTGGCGCGCCGCGTGGCGCTGCGCCGCGATGACCGCCGCGACTGCCGCCGTGCTGGGACTGGCGGCCTGTTCGTCGGCCCCCAAGGAGGACCCGAATTCCCAGGCCAACCTGGAGAAATTGTACGCAGAGGCCAAGGAGGACATGCTCTCCGGCTCGTACGACCGGGCGATCAAGACGCTGGAACGCATCGAAGGCCGCGCCGCCGGCACGACGCTGGGCCAGCAGGCGCAGCTGGACCTGGCCTGGGCCAACTACAAGAGCGGCGAACGCGTGCAGGCCGTGACGGTGCTGGACCGCTTCATCAAGCTCAACCCGTCCAGCCCGGCGCTGGACTACGCGCTGTACATGAAGGGCCTGGTCAACTTCAACGACGACCTGGGGCTGTTCGGCCGCATCGCGCGCCAGGACATCTCGGAACGCGACCAGCAGGCGGCGCGCGACTCGATGCAGGCGTTCAAGCAGCTGGTCGAGCAGTTCCCCGAGTCGAAGTACTCCGAGGACGCCCGCATCCGCATCGACTACATCACCAACAGCCTCGCGGCGTATGAGGTGCATGTGGCGCGCTACTACTACAACCGCGGCGCTTATCTCGCGGCGGCCAATCGCGGTCAGGCCGCGCTGATGGAGTTCCAGTACGCGCCGGCGCTCGAGGAAGCCCTGTTCCTGATGATGCAGAGCTACGACAAGCTCGGCATGACCCAGCTGCGCGACGACACCCGCCGCGTGCTCGTGGCGAGCTTCCCGGATAGCTCCTATCTGACGACCGGAAAAGCGAAACAAAAGGACAAAGCCTGGTGGCAAATCTGGTGATCTGGTGGCCAGACACCCGCCAGACGTCGTTGCTCGGGACCTTGCATAGCGCTGCTATGCGGCGGCCCCTCGCGCCTAGTCTGGCGGGCGTCTGGCCACCAGATCCAAGCGCTAGCAAAGAATGCTCGAAGCCCGCTCGCTAGCGGGCTTTTCTCTTTTCCGCTTGCTGGCAGACGTCTCTCTTGAGGGCTGACGCCGTCAGCGGTCGTGAGAGGTCTTGAGCTCGGCGAGCCACGCCTGCGCGGCGGCCTCGTCGGGGACCTGCGTCATCGGAGGTAGCGCCTCGCGCAGGCGCTTGCCATAGTGCGAGCCAGCCAGCCGCGGGTCGCAGACCACCAGCAAGCCACGGTCGGACTCCGTTCGGATGAGACGGCCGGCGCCCTGCTTCAGGGCAATCGCGGCCTCGGCGACGAAGTACTCCATGAACGGGTTGCGGCCCTCGGACTCCAGCCGCGCCACGCGCGCCTCGACCAGCGGATCGTTCGGCGGCGGGAACGGCAGCTTGTCGATCAGCACGCACTGCAAGGCGTCGCCCGGCACGTCGATGCCCTCCCAGAAGCTCGCCGAGCCCACCAGCACCGACGCCGGCTGGTCGATGAACTGCTGCAGCAACTGCCGCTTCGGCATGCTGCCCTGGACCAGCACCTCGATGCGGTGCCCGCCCTCCTCGAAACGCTGGCGCAAGACCTCGGCCACCGTCTGCAACTGGCGCAAGGTCGTCGTCAGGATGAAGGTGCGCCCACCCAGCCGCGCCGCCAGCCGCGCTCCCAACCAGCCGACCGATTCGCCGTGATCGGGCTCGGACGGCTTCGGGAAATGCCGCGGCACGTAGAGCCGCGCGTGCGCCGCGTAGTCGAACGGACTGCCCACGCGCAAGGTGCGCGCCTCGCCGAGACCCGCCGGCTCGGTGAACCAGCTGAGCGCATCATCCTCGCCCAAGGTCGCCGAGGTGAAGATCCACGCCTTGGGCGTGCTCGCGAGCGCCTCCTGCATCGCCTCGCGGATGTCCAGCGGCGACTCGATCAGGCGCACCTGGTGCGTGCCGACATCCACCCAGCGCACCGCGCCAGGATCCGGCGCGCGTGCGAACAGCTGCGCCGTCTTGTAGAGCTCGACCGCGCGCTCATGCAGCCGCGCCAGATCCGGCCCGACCTCCATGACCGTCGCCAGCGCGTCGACGCTGAGCTCGACCGCCCGCGCCACCTCGCCCAGCGCCGCATCGAACTCGGTCCGGCCCTCGCATTCGTTCCAGCGCAGCTTCAGCACACCACGCAGCTCGCGTCCGCCGGCGCAGGCCAGCCTCAGTGCGCGCGCGGCGCGCTCGACGCCGCCAGCGATCGCCTGCCATTCCTGCAGCCCCCGCGCATGCGCAAGCCCCTGCGCCAGCAGGTCGCGCCCGAAGTCGAACAGCTGCGCGCTGCCCAGCATCCGGCCCAGGAAGTTCAGGCCGGCCTCGGGCAGCTGATGCGCCTCGTCGAAGATCGCGACCTCGACGCTGGGCAGCAACTCCGCGACGCCGCTGTCGCGCAGGACCAGGTCGGCGAAGAACAGGTGATGGTTGACGACGACAAGATCCGCCTCCATCGCTTCGCGCCGCGCCTTCACGACGTGGCATTCGCGGTAGGACGGGCAATCAGTGCCCAGGCAGTTGTCGCGCGTCGAGCTGACGATCGGGATCACCGGCGAGCGCTCGTCCAGGCCGTCGATCTCGGCGAAATCGCCGGTGTGGGTGCTCAGCGCCCAGCGCTCGATGCGCGCGAGCTGCGCGACCGCCCGTCGATCCGGCAGCTCCGCGCTGTGGCGCGCCTGCTGCAGTCGGTGCAAGCAGAGGTAACTCCCTCGCCCCTTCAGCAACGCGGCGCGCAGCGGCAAGGCGAAGGTGTCGAGCAGCCGCGGCAGGTCGCGCATGAAGAGCTGGTCCTGCAGGCTCTTGGTCGCGGTGCTGATCAAGGTGCGGCCGCCGCTGAGCAGCGCCGGCACCAGGTACGCGAAGGTCTTGCCGACGCCGGTCCCCGCCTCGACGACCAGCGTGTCGCGCCCGGCGATCGCCTGCGCGACGGCCAGCGCCATGCGCTGCTGCGGCTCGCGCGGCGCATAAGCCGGGTCGTGGCGCGACAGCGGACCGCCGGTGTCGAAGGCGGCGACCACCGATTGCTCAAGCTCGCCCGGCCGCAGCTCCTCGGCCGCCGCGCGGGCGCGCGAGGCCGCCAGCGCCGGCGACGCCTCGGCGGCGCCCCAGGGGGCATCGGCCATCAGGGCGTCGGTCGAGTCGTCGGTGTCGGGTTCGTGAGGGTCAGGCCGGCTCATCGGGATCACTGGCCCGCTCGAGCCGCGCGATCTCGTCGCGCAGGGCCAGGCGCTGCTTCTTCAGCCGGCGCAGCGTGAGCTCGTCGACCGGCGGCACGGCGATGCCGGCGCCTGCGCCGCCGATGTCGATCACGCGCAGCGTGGAGGCGCCGATCAACGCGTCGATGCGGCCATCCAGCTCGGCATGCGCGATGCGCAGTTCGATCAGACGTCGGGCTGGAGAGTGAAGTTGTTCATCCATAAACGGGGAACCACCCGGCCGGAACGCCGAGCCGCACGATTATAGTTTTGGGATGAGTCGCACTACCCCAGGCTTTCGCCTCAGCGCCGCCACCGGCATCCATCGCGGCGATCGTCTGTACCAGCAGGATCAGGTCCAGGTCATCGCCCATCCCCGCCAGAGCGGCTGCGTGCTCGGCATCGTCGCCGACGGCATGGGCGGCAAGAGCGGCGGCCGCAAGGCCGCGGACCAGGTCATCCTGACCGCCCAGCAACTGTTCGAGCGCTTCGTCCCCGGCGAGGAGGACGAGGCCGAGCTGCTGCGCCAGATCGTCTCCGAATCCCACCTGATGATCCGCCTGACGGCGATCTCGGCCGAGGAGGAGCCGCACAGCACCCTCGCCGCCTACCTGCTGACGGCCGACCGCCGCTGCTTCTGGATCCACACCGGCGACTCCCGCCTCTACCACTTCCGCGGCCCCAACATGGTCACGCGCTCGCTGGACCAGTCCTACGTCCAGCGCCTGGTGGACGAGG
>NZ_VOSR01000036.1:0-1506 GCF_007997345.1 Mitsuaria sp. TWR114 | reverse complement strand
GCAAGCGGGAGAGGGAGTGCGCAACGATTGGCCCCCTTTCCCACAAGTGGGAGGGCGTGCGGGGCGCACAGATGGCACCCTTTTCCGCAAGCGGGAGGAAGTGCG
The DNA here is from genome assembly GCF_007997345.1 of Mitsuaria sp. TWR114. Taxonomy (NCBI): domain Bacteria; kingdom Pseudomonadati; phylum Pseudomonadota; class Betaproteobacteria; order Burkholderiales; family Sphaerotilaceae; genus Roseateles; species Mitsuaria sp. TWR114. The sequence goes on along the minus strand of NZ_VOSR01000036.1, from coordinate 1,401 downwards.
AAGCGCGCCGGTGAAGCTCCCTCTCCCGCTTGCGGGAGAGGGTGGGGTGAGGGCCGGCGCCCGGGTCAGAACTTGACCTGCAACCCCGCGAACACGCTGCGCCCCGGCAGCGGCGTCAGCTCGCGGATGGTCTGCACGCTGCCGGCGTTGTAGGCCAGCTTGTTGGCCAGGTTGTCCAGCTTCAGGTACCACATCGCGTCCAGGTTGCCGATGTCGAAGTGGCGCGCGATGTTCAACCTCAGGATCCCGTAACCGGCCGTCGGCGTGTCCAGCGCCGGCACGCGGTCCTGGCGCCTGGCGCCGCGCAGCTCGGCTTGGATCAGCCACGGGCCGCGCTCAGCCTGGATCGACAGGCTGGCGCGCACCGGCGCCAGGCGCGGCAGCGGCTCGCCGGTATCGCGGTTGGTGCCGCGCACCAGGTCCAGCGTCGTGCCCAGCGTCAGGCCCCAGCCGGCCACCGCCGGCAGCGGCTGGCGGCCTTCGAGCTCGATGCCATGCATCCGCGCCCTCACGCCGCGGTACAGGTATTCGGGCACGGTCTCGGTGCCGCCGTCCTCGCCGACCAGCTCGACGCTGCGCCCGCTCGCGTCCAGCGCGATGTAGTTCGAGAAACGCGTCTGGTAGACCTGCAGGCTCCATTTGGCCTCGCCCTGCTTCCAGTGCAGCCCCAGGTCGACCGCCTTCGCGCGCTCCAGCCCGAGGTTGACGTCCCCGACCTCGAACGCGCCCGAGGCCACGTGCACGCCGTTGGCGAAGAGTTCATAGAAGGTCGGCGCGCGCTGGCTGCTGCTCAGGTTGCTCGACAGGCTGAAACCCTGCCCCAGCTCATAGGCGCCGCTCAGCGACAGGCTCTTCGGGCTGAAGCGGCGCGTCACGGGATCACCGAAGCGCTCCTCGTCACCGCCGGTCGAAGCCACGCTGACGCGCTCGGCGCGCGCGCCCGCCTGCAGGCTCCACGGGCCGGACTTGAACTGCTCGATCAGGAACAGCGCGTTGCTCCGCGTCTTGGTGCCGGGCACCAGCGCCTCCTCGCCGAGCGCGGAGAAGTCGCTCTGGTCCCACTGCCAGCCCAGCACGCCCTGAACCGTGCCCCAGTTGCCCTGGAAGGCCGCATGCGTGGCCTCGACGCGGCCGTCCTTGCCGTCGGATTCGAAGACGGTGCCGATCTCGCCACTGCCCTCCACTTCCTGATGCTTGTAGCGGCTGCTCGCGAACTGCCAGGTCACGCGAGCCAGGCCCGGCAGCGGATCGCGCCACTCGCCCGCGGTGGCCAGGCGCTGGCGCTGCATCTGGATGCGCACGTCGGGCTCGACGGTCACGCCGTATTCGTTGTGGTAGTCCTCCACCGACACGCCGGCATAGCCCTGCGAGAACAGCAGCGAGCCGCCCACCGCGCCGCTG
>NZ_VOSR01000359.1:0-2018 GCF_007997345.1 Mitsuaria sp. TWR114 | reverse complement strand
GCTCGGCGAGCGCGGCGACGGCCGCGGCGCCGTCGTCTACTACCGCTGGCATGGCTCGCCGCGCATGTACTGGTCGCGCTACGAGGACGCCTTCCTCCAGGCGCGGGCCCAGGCGCTCGCGCGCTGGCCGGCCGGCACCTCGATCTGGTGCGTCTTCGACAACACCGCGTCGGGCGCGGCGGCCGATGATGCGCTGCGGTTCAGCGCGCTGATGGGATGACGTCCGCGGCCGGTCAGGCGTCGGTGTCGAAGCCCTCGGGGTCCAGCGCGAAGCGCCAGGCCGTCGACCGCTGCAGCGCGTCCTTGAGCGCGTGCGAGCGCGGCGGCAACAAGGCCGCCAGTTCGGCGCTGAAGAACTCGCAGCCGAGCGCATGGGCCACGTCGCAGACGACGTCGATGAAGTGGTCGGTCTCGGTGGCGCAGGCGTCGAGCCGCGCATGCAGCTCGTAGTGGCCGTCGGGATCGGACACCATGTCGATGCAGTTGTGCGCCTCGTCGCCGAAGTAGCGCCAGCCCTCCAGCATCGGCGTGCTGGGGCCGACGCGCGACGCGAGGTAGTGCATGACGTCGCTGCGCGAGGAGGGATGCCAGGAGGCCTTGGCGCTGCCATGCGCGAAGGCCAGATCGAACTGCCAGACGGCCATGACGGGGACCTGGAGTCGGGGTGAAGCGATGCTACGCCCGCGACTCCCGGCGCGCCACGCGATGTGGCTATCGATGGGATAGCGCCCGTCCACTGGAAACGCGGGCCGCCACGCATGCTGCGGTGCACCAGCGAAGGCTCGCCTGCGCTCGCGCCAACGTCGGCTCGTATGATCCGCCGCGTTGAGCCGCGGGAGGTGGTGATTGAGCGCTTCGAAGGAACAGCCGGCACGGCCGCGCACGCCCGCCACGCTGGCACGCGCCCATGCCCTCGCCGACTGCGGCGACTGGATCGCCGCGGAGGCCGAGTACCGCGCGCTGGCGCAGGCGGCCGGCGCTGGCGCCGCGCTGCTCTACAACTGGGGCATCGCGCTGCGTGAGGCCGGCCGGCTCGAGGACGCGATCGCGGCGTTCGAGCAGGCCGCCTCGCGGGACCCCGCTTACGCCCGTGCCTTCCATGGCCTGAGCCTGAGCTACCGGGACCTGGGCGCCCGCGACGCGGCGCTGATGGCGATCGAGCTGGCGATCGACGCCGATCCCGCCTGCGACGACTTCCGCTTCGAGCGCGCGGAGCAACTGATCGACGCGGGCCGCTGGCGCGACGCGCTGCCGGCGCTGGCGGCCATCGGTCCCGAGGCGCCGGGCCACGCGATCGCGCGCAACCTGATGGGCATGGCGCTGCGCCAGGGCGGCCGGGAGGCCGAGGCGCTCGACGCCTTCAGCGCCGCGGTCCGCCACGCCCCGGCCTTCGCCGCGCCGCTGCAGAACCGGGCCAATCTCCATCTGCGCGCGCGCCGGTTCACGCTGGCGGTGGACGATTTCGACGCGGTCTTGCGGCTCACGCCGCACGCCCCTTGGCTCGCCGGACTGAGGCTCTACGCGGCGATGCATGTCTACGACTGGCGCGACTTCGACGCGCGTTGCGATGCGCTGCTCACCCAGGTGGCTCGTGGCGAGGCGGTCGCGCAGCCGCTGGTCGTCCAGAACCTGACGGACGACCCGGCGCTGCAGCAGGCGGCGGCAAGGACCTGGGCTCGGCACGCGTCGCCCCGTGCCGCGACGCCGCCGATGCGGCCCGGCTTCCCGGCCGGACGCAAGATCCGCATCGCCTACGTCTCCCGCGACTTCCATGCCCATCCGGTGGCCTTCCTGCTGGCGGAAACGCTGGAGCTGCACGACCGCGAGGTCTTCGACGTCGCGCTGATCAACCATGGCGAGGCGAAGGACGACCCGATGCAGCAGCGACTGCGCGCCGCCGCCGATGCTTTCCTCGACGTCGGCGGCTGGAGCGATGAACGGGTGGCGGCGCTGTGCCGCGAGCTGTCCATCGACATCGCGGTCGACCTCACCGGCCACACCGAGGGCGGCCGCGTCGC
>NZ_VOSR01000358.1:0-1819 GCF_007997345.1 Mitsuaria sp. TWR114 | reverse complement strand
CGCCGGCACCAGCGCCGTCTCCACCGTCGGCGGCACGCTCAACGTGAAGCTGGAGAAGGTCAAGCTGCCCAACGGCTTCGAGGTGATCCTGGTCGAGGACCACCGCCTGCCGCTGGTGGCCTTCAACCTGTGGGTGCATGCGGGCCCCCGCAACGAGGCCAAGGGCCAGACCGGCTTCGCCCACCTGTTCGAGCACCTGATGTTCGCCGGCACCCGGCACATCCCGCGCGGCCAGGCTGACAAGATCATCGACGCGCCGGCGGCACCGATTCCAACGGCACGACCGACTTCGACCGCACGAACTACTTCTTCACGTTGCCGTCCAACCAGCTCGAACTCGGCCTGTGGCTGAAGTCGGACATGCTGGGCTACATGATCGACGAGGTCGATTCGGTGTCACTGGCCAACCAGCAGGACGTGGTCCGCAACGAGCGCCGCCAGTCGGTCGAGAACCGCCCCTACGGCATCGTCGAGGAAGCGCTGTACCAGGCGCTGTTCCCCGAGGGCCATCCGTACCGCGCCACCGTGATCGGCTCGCATGCGGACATCCAGTCGATCAAGCTGGAGGACGTGAAGGCCTTCGCCCGCAGCTACTACCGGCCCAACAACGCCACGCTGGTGCTGGCCGGCGACTTCGACCCGGCGCAGGCCAAGCGGCTGGTGCAGAAGTACTTCGGCCCGCTCAAGGCCGGTGATCCGGTGCCGCCGGTCCACGTGACGCAGCCCCGGCTGACCGAGGAAAAGCGCATCGAGGTGACCGACCGCATCGAACTCTCGCGCCTGGACGTGGCCTGGCACACGCCCGCCGTGTTCCAGCCCGGCGACGCGGAACTGGACATCGCCTCGCACGTGCTGGGCGGCGGCAAGTCCAGCCGCCTCTACAAGACGCTGGTCTACGACAAGCAGCTGGCGCAGTCGGTGCAGGTGCAGCAGTACTCGCTGTCGCTGGGCTCGGTGTTCTCGATCGAGGTGGTGGCGCGGCCCGGCAAGTCGCTGGACGAGATCCAGAAGATCGTCGACGACGCCGTCGCCGAGCTGGCCACCAATCCGCCCACGCCCGAGGAGATGGCCCGCGCCCGCGCCGCGATCGAGACCGGCACGCTGTCGCGGCTGGAGAAGGTCCAGGCCCTGGCCGACCAGATCAACTACTACAACCAGCAGGCCGGCGACCCGAACTACATCGGCAAGGACCTGGCCCGCTACCAGGCGATCACGCCGGCGCAGGTCCGCGACGTGGTGGCGCAGCAGCTGAAGAAGAACGCCCGCGTTGTCGTGCTGGCCACGCCGGGCGAGCAGAAGCTCGCCGCCGAGGTGCCGACGCCGCCGGCGCCCACGAAGGCCGCCCAGGGCGAGCGCGAGTCGATGAACCCGGACGTCGCCTGGCGCAAGACGCCGCCCCACGGCGGCAAGGCCAAGGCGCCGGTGCTGCCCGAGGGCCGGCGCCTGACGCTGGCCAACGGCCTGACGCTGATCCACATCCCCAACCCGGGACTGCCGCTGGTGAGCGCGACGCTGGTCGTGCGCGCCGGCCAGACCGCCAATCCGGCGGACCGGCCGGGCCTGTCGAGCTTCACCGCCGGCATGCTGCAGCAGGGCACGCAGACGCGCACCGCGCAGCAGATCGCCGACGAAGCCGCCGCGCTGGGCGCCGCGATCAGCAGCGGCGCCGGCCGCGACGAGGCCCGCATCGAAGCCAGCAGCCTCAAGCGCAACTTCCCGCAGACGCTGGCGCTGATGGCGGACGTGGCGCTGCATCCGGCCTTCGATGCGGCCGAGATCGCGCGCATGCAGAACCAGCGCCTGGCCGCGCTGCAGCAGC
>NZ_VOSR01000357.1:0-1915 GCF_007997345.1 Mitsuaria sp. TWR114 | reverse complement strand
CAGGCGCACCGGCCGGCGCAGGCGCAGCGTGACGGGCCGGCCGTCGGTCGGCAGCACGATCGCGTCCAGGCCGGGCGCGGGTGGGACAAAGGCCGGCGCGGGCGAGAGCCGGGGCCGGAACAGCGGAGGGAGGAGGCGCAGCGGTTGCATGGCCCAACGATAGGAAGCGGCTGTGCGGCGCTCCATCCACAGCGGTCGACCGATGCGGCGCATACAGCGCGCGCACGGCCGTGACCTGTGCTGGCCGGCTTGCCGCTGATCTGTATTGGTCATTGCCAACCCGGAACACACAGAATCGACGCATGGACGCGCCGCTGCTACCGCTGTATATGCAACTCGCCGACCGCATGGCCCGGTCGATCCGGGCGGGCACGCTGAAACGCGGCGAGCGGCTGCCCTCGGTGCGGGAGCTGGCCGGCCAGCACGGCGTGTCGCTGTCGACGGCGGTGCAGGCCTATCGCTGGCTCGAGGATGCCCGGCTGATCGAGGCCCGGCCGCGCTCCGGCTACTTCGTCGCCGCGCGGCCGCCCGGCTGCCGGAGCCGCGGGTCTCCCGGCCCGACACCGCTCGCGCATGGTGCAGCTGGACCAGCTCGGCGCGCAGGTGATGGCGCTGTCGCAGGATCCCGGCTTCATCTCCTTCGGCGCCGCCTGCCCGGGTCCGGAACTCTTCGACCAGGACCGTGTGCGGCGCGCGATGGCCCGCGCCGTGATGCGCCATCGCGAGCTGCTGTGCACCTACCCGATCGGCCCCGGCATGGAGGAGGCCCGACGCGCGGTCGCCCGCCATGCGCTCGGGCTGGGCTGCGTGCTGGACCCGGACGAGGTGGTCATCACCAACAGCTGCATCGAGGCGATCAGCCTGTGCCTGCGCGCCGTCTGCAAGCCCGGCGACGTGGTGGCGCTGGAGTCGCCGACCTATTACGGCTTCCTGGAGATCCTGCAGAGCCTGCACCTGCGCGCGCTGGAGATCCCGACGCATCCGCGTCACGGCATGTCGCTGGACGCGCTGCAGCTGGCCTTCGAGACGCAGCAGGTCAAGGCCGTGCTGACGGTGCCGACGCTGTCCAACCCGCTGGGCGCCTGCCTGCCGGTGCCCGAGCGGCGGCGCCTGGCCGCGATGCTGGCGCGGCACGACGTCGCGCTGATCGAGGACGTGCTCTACAACGACCTGTCCGAGCAGGAGGACAAGCGCCGCGCGGTGAAGTCCTTCGACACGACCGGGCACGTGATGATCTGCGGCTCCTTCTCGAAGACGATCGCGCCGGGGCTGCGGCTGGGCTGGGTCGAGGCGGGCCGCTGGGGCCGGGTGTTGCGGCAGACCAAGGCGGTGCAGTCGGGCGCGCAGACCAGCGTGCTGGAGCTGGCGCTGGCCGACCTGCTGACGCAGGCCGGCAGCGGCGCGGCGCTGCGGCATCTGCGCGCGACCATCGCCGCCCGCGTCGACGAGGCGCGCCAGCTGATCGCCGAGAGCTTCCCCAAGGGCACGCGGGTGTCGGACCCCGCGGGCGGCTTCATCCTGTGGGTGGAACTGCCGGAGGCGCTCGACTCGGCGCAGCTCTATGAAGCGTGCCTGGCCGAGCACATCGTCATCGCGCCGGGGATGATGTTCTCGGCGAGCCCGCGCTTCCGGAACTGCGTGCGGCTGGGCGTCGGCGGCAAGTGGGGCCCCGAGCATCCGCGCGCGCTGCGCCGCATCGGCGCGCTGGCCAAGCAGCTGCTGATGAGCCCGCCGGACGAGCTGGCCGCGTAGGCGCGCGCCGGCGGCGCTCCGCGCGCTCAGCCCTGCAGCCACTCGTCGTCCGCGTCCAGGCCCTTGGGCGCCTTGAGCCGCGTCATCGCGGCCTCGTCGTCGAGCAGGCGCCAGCGCCACCAGTCGGTGCTGATCGACTTGACCAGCGCCGCGTGATGCGCGG
>NZ_VOSR01000356.1:0-795 GCF_007997345.1 Mitsuaria sp. TWR114 | reverse complement strand
CGATCGCGCCGGGGCTGCGGGTGGGATACCAGGCGAGCCTGGGCGTGGACACGCTGCTGGGGGGTGGTCCGCCCGAGCCGGGCCCGCTGGGCGAGGGCGCGCTGGTGCCGCGGTCACGGCCGCGCGCGCGCTGGGCGTGGACAGCCGCGTGGGTGCGCGGGCGCAACTTTGATGGCCATCAGGAGAAGGCACATGCGAGACGAATCGGTCGAATGCGAGGCGCTGCGAAGCTTTTCGCGTCCGCGCTACTTCCACGGTCAATTGCTCGACGTTCGTCATTTCGAATCCGAGCAGGCCTATTTCAAGCGCAAGCAGTGGATGCTCAACCGCCTGGTCGCCGGCTTCGGCGTGGTGTGCGGGCTGGACGTGCAACTGGGCGAGGACGACCACAGCGTGGTCGTGATGGCCGGGCTGGCGCTGGACAAGCAGGGGCGCGAGATCGTCGTGCCGTCGCGGTCCAGGCCGCTGGCGGTGCCGTCGCGCGCGGCGCCGCCGGCCGAGTCCGAGTCGGACCCCGTGCCGACCGGCGCCGCGGCCAACGCCGCCGCGGCCGCGCGGGGACAGCGCAACGGTGGCCGTAACGGCGGCCGTGATGGCGAGGGCCACTGCGACGACGACTGGATGCACCTGGTGGTCTGCTACGAGGAGTGCCGGACCGATCCGGAGCCGGTGATGGCCGGCGGCTGCGACACCGCCACGCGCTGCGCGCCGGGGGCGATTCGCGAGGGCTATTCGCTGGCGCTGCGGCCCGGCAAGGCGCCGCACATCCCGGTGGACGCCGACATCCCGGGCCTG
>NZ_VOSR01000355.1:0-958 GCF_007997345.1 Mitsuaria sp. TWR114 | reverse complement strand
TCCACGGTCAGCGCGCCCTGCGCCGTGACGGTGCCGGTGTTGACCAGCGCATCGGCCTTCAGATGACCGTCACCTTGCGCGCGGACCGTCCCGCTGTTCTGCAGCGCGCCGCTCGCGCGCAGGTCGAGATCAGCGCCCGCCTGCATCGAGCCCGCATTGCTCAGGCTCGTCACGTCCGCCGAGAGCTTGCCGCGCGCCGCGATCAGGCCCACGCCAGCGTTGCTGACCGTGCCGCCCGTCAGCGTCACGTCGACGGCACCGAGCTGTCCATCGCGGTTCGTCAGCGTGCCGGCATCGATCGTCAGGCTGCTCGCGCCGTGGATCAGGCCGCCGGTGTTGTCGAGCTCACCGCCGACCGCCAGCGCCGCCGAGCTCTGCGCGAGCAGCTCGCCGCCGCGCAGCTTCAGCGTGGCCGCGTGGACCGTCACGCGGTCGCCTTGCGCCGTCGCGCCGCTCAAGTCGGCATCGCCCGCGATGTTCAGCGCCAGCGCGCCGTTGCCGGCGATCGTGCTGTTGACGCCATTCAGCGTCGTCGCATCCAGACGCAGCGTGCCGCCCGTCGCGCCCGCATGAATGATCTGGCCCGCGCCGTTCTCGATGCGGTCCGCCGACAGCGTCAGCGCCGTGCCATTGCCCGCGATGCGCCCGCCCTGGTTGTCCAGGACGCCGCTCAGCGTCGCGGTGAACTGGCCCGCGGCATCCGTCTGACCGATCTGGCCGCCGGCATTGCGCCAATCGACCGCGGTGATGGCGACGCTGGCGCCACTCATGCGCGCGCCTTCGGTGTTGAGCGTGTCGCTGCTGCGCAGGTCGAGCAGATCACGCACCGACAGCAGCGCGCGATCGAGTCGCAGCTCGCCGCCACGCGCATTCAGCGCGATCGACGCAGCCGTGGTCTGGCTGTCCTGCAGCAGCAGCGACGCGCCCTCCAGCGTCGCGCGGCCCACCGCCTGCGCGG
>NZ_VOSR01000354.1:0-600 GCF_007997345.1 Mitsuaria sp. TWR114 | reverse complement strand
CGGCCTGCTGGAGATGGCGGTGACGGCGGACAAGGGCCACACGCTGCTCGACCGCATGGCCGCGGCCGTGCAGCAGGCGCAGTCGCAGCGCGCGCCGACGCAGGCCTTCATCGACCGCTTCGCCCGCGTCTACACCCCGGCGGTGGTGCTGGTGGCGGTCGCGCTGGCGGTGCTGCCGCCACTGCTGGGCCTGGGCGCCTGGGGCGACTGGGTCTACAAGGGCCTGGTGCTGCTGGTGATCGCCTGCCCGTGCGCGCTGGTGATCTCGACGCCGGTCACCGTGGTCAGCGGCCTGGCCGCGGCCGCCCGGCGCGGGATCCTGATCAAGGGCGGGCTGTACCTCGAGCGCGCCCGGCAGTTGAAGACCCTGGCCTTCGACAAGACCGGCACGCTGACCGAAGGCCGGCCGCAGCTGGCGGCGGTGCAGCCGCTGTACCCGTCGGTGAGCGTCGACCAGGCGCTGCATCTCGCCGCGCGGCTCGACGCCGGCAGCGCGCATCCGCTGGCGCAGGCCATCGTCGCGGCCCACGCGCAGCGGCTGGGCACGGCGCTGGAGCCGGTCGAGCATCTGAGCAACCTGCCCGGCCTGGGCCTGACCGC
>NZ_VOSR01000353.1:0-1054 GCF_007997345.1 Mitsuaria sp. TWR114 | reverse complement strand
CGGCGCGGTGATGCTGCTGGCCGGCATCGACACCGTCGCGGGGCGGATGAGCATCGGCGACCTGGTCATGGTGAACGCCTACCTGATTCAGGTCTTCCTGCCGCTGAACACGCTGGGCTTCGTGTTCCGGGAGACGCGCGACGCGCTGCTCAACACCGAGGTGCTGTTCGCGCTGCTGGGGCGCGAGCCCGACATCGTCGACGCCCCCGGCGCGCGGCCGCTGCCGGCCGGTGACACGACGCTGCGCTTCGACGACGTGCGCTTCGGCTACGACCGACAGCGGCAGATCCTCAAGGGCCTGACGCTGGAGGTGCCCCACGGCCAGACCTTCGCCGTGGTGGGCAGCAGCGGGTCGGGCAAGTCCACGTTGGCGCGCCTCTTGATGCGGATGTACGACCCGGACAGCGGCGAGGTCAGCATCGGCGGCCACCCGCTCACCGGGCTGACGCAGCAGAGCCTGCGGCAGGCGATCGGCGTGGTGCCGCAGGACCCCGTGCTGTTCAACGACACCATCGCCTACAACATCGGCTACGGCCGGCCCGAGGCCGATCACGCCGCGATCGTCGCGGCGGCGCGGGCCGCGCAGGCCGACGAGTTCATCAGCCTGCTGCCCGAGGGCTACGAGACCCGCGTCGGCGAACGGGGCGCGCGGCTGTCCGGCGGCGAGAAGCAGCGCATCGCCATCGCGCGCGCGTTCCTGAAGAATCCGCCCATCGTCGTGCTCGACGAAGCGACCTCGGCGCTGGACACCAAGGCCGAGCGCGCGATCCAGGGCGCGCTGGACGAGGTCGCGCGCGACCGCACCTCGCTGATCATCGCCCACCGCCTCTCGACGGTGGTCGACGCGGACCAGATCATCGTGATGGACCGCGGCGAGATCGTCGAGCGCGGCCGCCATGAGGAACTGCTCGAGCGCCGCGGGCTCTATGCGCAGCTCTGGGAGCTGCAGCGCCAGCAGCAGCAGACCGAAACGCTGGAGCGGCGCATCGCGCAGCACCCGGTCAACGTGGCCGGCCTGCTGGTGCTGAGCCTGGACGGCCTGCGCGACACGGTG
>NZ_VOSR01000352.1:0-26889 GCF_007997345.1 Mitsuaria sp. TWR114 | reverse complement strand
GAGCTGATCGAGGCCGAGCGCCTCCTCTTCGCCCGGCGCAAGGACTTCGCGCCCACCCATGTCAACGATCGCGGCGAGACCGAGGCCGCGACGCTGACCATGCTGTCGACCAACGCGTCGACCAATCCCGACGAGTCGCGCCGGCGCAGCTCCTACGACGGGCTGGCGGCGGTGGAGCGCTGGGTGCTGGACAACGGCTTCCTGGAGATCGTCGCGCTGCGCAACCGGCTGGCACGCGCGCTGGGCTTCAGCGACTACTTCGAGATGAAGCTGCGCAAGAACGAGCGCATGACCAAGGCGGAGCTGTTCGGCATCCTGGACGACTTCGTCGCGCGGACCGAGGCCGCGCAGCGGCGCGCGCTCGACGCGCTGGTGGCGCGCCATGGCCCCTCGGCGCTGGAGCCCTGGAACCTGCGCTTCCACAGCGCCGGCGACGTGACCCGGCGCCTGGACCCCTACCTGCCGTTCGGCCCGGCGCTGCGCCGCTGGGTGCAGAGTTTCCGCCGGCTGGGCATCCAGTACCGCGGCGCGACCCTGCGGCTGGACCTGCTGCAGCGGCCGGGCAAGTACCAGAACGGCTTCTGCCATGGCCCGCTGCCGACCTGGTTCGACGAGCAGGGCCGCTGGCATGCCGGCGAGATCAACTTCACCGCCGAGGCCAAGCCCGACCAGATCGGCAGCGGCGCGCGCGGGCTGGTGACGCTGTTCCATGAAGGCGGCCATGCGGCGCACTTCGCCAACGTGACGCAGAACGCGCCGTGCTTCTCGCAGGAGTTCGCGCCGACCTCGATGGCCTATGCCGAGACGCAGTCGATGTTCTGCGACAGCCTGCTGGGCGACGCGGACTGGCTCAAGCGCTACGCGCGCACCGTCGATGGCGCGACCATCCCCGACGAGCTGATCCGCGAGCGCATCGCCGCGACGCAGCCGATGCGCGCCTTCGACGAGCGCGCCATCGCGGTGGTGGCCTACTTCGAGGCGGCGCTGTACGCGATGCCCGATGCCGAGCGCACGCCCGAGGCGGTGCTGGCGCTGGCGCGCGCGATGGAGCGGCGCATCCAGGGCGTGGACCGGGCGCCGCGGCCGGTCCTGGCGATCCCGCACCTGCTCAATCAGGAGTCCGCCGCGTCCTACCAGGGCTACCTGCTCGCGCACATGGCCGTCTACCAGACGCGCGCCTTCTTCCTGCGCCGCGACGGCTACCTGACCGACAACCCCGCGATCGGCCCCGCGCTGGCCGACGCCTACTGGGCGCCGGGCAACAGCCTCAGCCATGACCAGACGCTGCGCCGGCTGACCGGCGAGGGCTTCTCGGCGCGCTACCTGGCCCAGGCCTGCGACGAGACGGTGGAGCAGGCGTGGGCGACGGCGCTCGACCAGCTGGAAGCGGCCGAGCGCCGAGGCGCGCGCACCGACGACGGCCCGCCGCTGGAGGCGCGGGTGATGGTGGTCCACGGCGCGGAGCTGCTGGCCGACAACGGCGATGGCGGCGACGCGGCGGAGCGCGCGATGTTCGAGCGCTTCGAGCAGTGGATCGGCGCGCACTACGGCGCGCCGGCCGCGGCGCTGCAGTGACGGCGCGGTGAAGTACCTGCAGGGTTATTCGCCGGCGCTGGTGGCGCAGGCGCGGCAGTTGCTGGACGCGGGGGAGCTCGGCCCGCTGCTGGCGCGCAAGTATCCGGAGCCGCATGAGGTCCGCAGCGACAAGGCGCTGTTCGACTACACGCAGGCGCTGAAGCAGCGCTTCATGCGCAACGCCGGGCCGCTGGCGCTGGTGGCCTACGACGCCCGGCTCAAGGTCATCCAGCATGCGCTGGGCACGCACACGCGCCAGGCGGTGGTGCAGGGCAACCGGCTCAAGACCCGCCGCGAGATCCGCGTGGCGACGCTGTTCCGCGAGGCGCCGGCGGAGTTCCTGCGGATGATCGTCGTGCACGAGCTGGCGCATCTGAAGGAGCTCGAGCACGACAAGGCCTTCTACGCGCTGTGCCACCACATGGAGCCGGGCTATGCGCAGCTGGAATTCGACGTGCGGCTGTGGCTGAGCGTGCGCGACCACGACGAGGCGCTGGCCAAGCGCGGGAAGACCGGCACCGGCGGCGACGCGGACGGCCCGTGACGTCCGCCCCGATGGGCGCTCCCGCCGGGGCGCGCCGAGGCCCTGGAACAGGCGCTTCCGCTATGCTCTCGGCCTTTCCAGACCCCGGTCCGCGGCGCCACGAGCACGGCGGATCCCCTCGCTTCCCATGATTCTGCTGGCGCCCATGGAGGGCTTGCTGGACCACATGCTGCGCGACACGCTGACCCGTGTCGGCGGCGTGGACCGCTGCGTCTCCGAGTTCATCCGCGTCACCGATCAGGTGCTGCCGCGCCGCGTGTTCACGCGCATCGTGCCCGAGCTGCTGAACGGCGGGCGCACCCGCGCCGGCGTGCCGGTGCGGGCGCAGCTGCTGGGCTCCGATCCCCAGTGCCTGGCCGAGAACGCCGCGCGCTTGGCCGAGCTGGATCCGGAAGGCATCGACCTGAACTTCGGCTGCCCCGCCAAGACGGTGAACCGTCATCGCGGCGGCGCGGTGCTGCTGGACGAGCCCGAACTCGTCGGCGAGATCGTCGCCGCGGTGCGTCGCGCGGTGCCGGCGCATCTGCCGGTGTCGGCCAAGATGCGGCTCGGCAACGAGGATCGCGAGCGCATGCTCGATTGCGCCCGCGCGATCGAGGCGGCCGGCGCGTCGGAACTGGTCGTCCATGGCCGCACCAAGCGCGACGGCTACAAGCCGCCCGCCTACTGGGACCAGATCGCCGTCGTGCGCGAGGCCGTCGCGATCGACGTCGTCGCCAACGGCGAGGTGTGGACCGTCGAGGACGCGCTGCGCTGCCTGCGCGAATCGGGGTGCCACTCGCTGATGCTCGGTCGCGGCATGGTGGCCGATCCGGGCCTGGCGCTGGCGCTGCGCGCCGCGCTCGGCAACGGCGCGTCCGGCACGTCCGGCGTGGAGGGCGCCGCGACGGTCGGCGCGCTGCCGTGGGCCGAGATGCTGCCGCTGATGGCGGGCTTCTTCGCGCAGGTGCGCCGCAAGGTCGCGACGCGCCACCAGGCCGGCCGGCTCAAGCAGTGGCTGCACTACCTGCGCCGCCGCTATCCCGAGGCCGAGGACACCTACCAGCGCGTGCGCACGATCAACGCGCCGGACCTGCTGGCGCTGACGCTCTTCGGCGACGCGCTCGATCCCCAGGCACCGCCCGAGGGCGGCGACGAGGACGACCTGGTCGACGCCTCCACCGCCTGCGAGGCCGACGACGCGTTCGACCGCCCCACCGATTCCGATCAACGACAAGACAGCGACACGCTGATCGCCGCATGACCGCTTCCCTGCTGACCACGCGCCTGCTGGCGCTCGCCGCCGCATTGGCGCCGGTGTTCGCCGATGCCGCCTCCACCGCGCCCGCCGCGACGGCGAAGGACAAGGGCGTCACGCCGCTCACGCTCGAACGCGTCTTCGGCGATCCGCCGCTGCAAGGGCGGCTGGTGCGTCAGGCCGAGATCTCGCCCGACGGCGCCTGGGTCAGCTACCTGCGTCCGTCGGAGACCGACAGCGACCAGCTCGAGCTGTGGGCGCAGCCGGCGGCCGGCGGCGCGCCGCGCAAGCTGGTGTCGGCGGCGGAGGTGCTGGGCGGCCGCAGCCAGCAGCTGACCGAGGCGGAGCGCATGGCGCTGGAGCGCAAGCGCATCTCGCAGGGCGGCATCACCGGTTACCAGTGGTGCGGTCCGTCGGGCAAGGCGCTGCTCTTCCCGCTGTCGGGCGACCTGTACCTGGTGCGCCTCACCGACCAGGGGCCGAAGGCCCAGCGCCTGACGGCCGATGAGCAGGTGCCGGAGCAGGATCCCACCTGCTCGCCCGACGGCAGCCGCATCGCCTACGTGAAGGGCGGCGAGCTGTGGGTGCAGCCGCTGGATGGCGGCGACGCACGCGCGCTGACCAAGGGCGCGACCGAGACCCGCTTCTGGGGCCTGGCGGAGTTCATCGCGGCGGAGGAGCTGAGCCGCCAGCGCGGCTACTGGTGGTCACCGGACGGGAAGCAGCTGCTGGCGCTGAACGTCGACGAAAGCGCGGTGCCGGTGAAGACGCGGGCGCAGATCTTCGCCGACCGGACGACGATGACGCAGCAGCGCTACCCCGGCGCGGGCGAGCACAACGCCCGCGTGACCGCATGGACGCTGCAGGTGGCGGACGGCCGCATGACGCCGCTGCCGCTGCCGATGGACGCGGAATACGTGGCGCGGGCTGGCTGGTTCGGCGACGGCACGCCGTGGCTGCAGACGCTCACGCGCGACCAGCGCAAGCTGGCGCTGACCGAATACGCCAACAGCGCCGGCCCCGGCCGCACGGTGATCGACGAGCGCGATCCGGCCTGGGTCGAGGTCCACGACGACCTGCTGGAGATCGACGGCCTGACGCTGTCCGGCCAGCCGGCGCTGCTGTGGTCGAGCGAGGCTTCCGGCCGCCGGCAGCTGGTGCTGGTGGACCGCCGCACCGGCGAGCGCCGCCCGCTGACGAACGAGCCGGAGCCGGTCGCGCATCGCGTGTGCAGCGACGGCAAGACGGTGGTCTACGCGGCGGCCCGCGACCGGGGCCGCTCGCGCGAGCTGTTCGCGATCGACCTGGACGGCACCCGCCGCGCGCTGGACGGCGCTCAGCCACGCCAGTGGCGCGATGCGCGCGGCGACGGCGCCTGCGGCCAGCTGCTGGTCACGCGCGGCGCCTGGGGTGAGCCGCCGGCGCTGTCGCTGCAGGCGGTGCGGCCCGGCGCGCAGCCGGTGGCGCTGCCGGGCGACGCGCCGGATCCGCTGCTGACGCGCATCGTGCCGGCGCCCCAGGTGGTGGACATCACCGCCGCCGACGGACGCACGCCGCTGAACGCGCTGTACTTCGCGCCGCTGGACGGCCGGGCCGGTCCGCATCCGGTGATCGCGATGGCCTACGGCGGCCCGGGCACCTCGACGACCAACTGGAACTGGAATCGCGACACGGCGCTGATCGCCTATTGGCAGCGTCGCGGCTACGGCGTGTTCACGCTGGACACGCGCGGCATGCAGAACCGCGACCGCGAGTTCACGCGCGCGCACCGGCACGCGTTCGGCGAGGTGGACGTCGGCGACCTGTTCGCGGCGGTGCGCCAGCTGCCGAAGCAGGTGGCGGGCGTGGACGCGAAGCGGATCGGCTTCTTCGGCTGGTCCTACGGCGGCTTCCTGGCCGAGCGCGCGATGCTGGACGCCGACACGCCGCTGGCGGCGGCGGTGGCGGTCGCGCCGCCGACCGACTGGACGCTCTACGACACCGCCTACACCGAGCGCTACCTGGGCATGCCGCAGGACGGCAAGGGTGGCCAGACGGCGCCGTACCGGCAGGCCAACCTGGTGGACCGCGCGAAGCTGCTGACCAAGCCGCTGCTGATCGTGCACGGCACGGCGGACGACAACGTGCTGTTCGAGCACACGCTGCGCCTGACCGAGGCGCTGCAGAACGAGGCGCGGCCCTTCGAGCTGATGATCTATCCGGGCAAGGCGCACGGCATCGCCGGCCGCAGCGCGAAGCTGCACCTGTACCGGACGATCGACGCCTTCTTCGCGCGGACGCTGGCGCGCTGAGCACCGGGCGCGGGACGGAGCAACGGACAAGGACTTGGGAGCAGGCGATGGCGCTGGTCTATTCAACGGAGAGCGGGCGGATCTGCCCGCAATGCCGGCAGGCGCAGGCGGACTGCCGCTGCAAGGCGCAATCGGCCTCGGCCGTGCTGGGCGACGGCAAGGTGCGGGTGCGACGCGAGACGGCAGGCCGCAAGGGCAAGGGCGTGACGGTGGTGCTGGGCTTGCCGATGACGGCGGCGGAGCTGACCGAGACGGCGAAGAAGCTCAAGGCGGCGTGCGGCAGCGGCGGCACCGTCAAGGACGGCACGATCGAGATCCAGGGGGATCACCTGGAGAAGGTGATGGCCTGGTTGACGCAGGCGGGGTTCGCGCCGAAGAAGGCGGGCGGGTAGGTCTCCCCATCACCGATTCCTAACTACGCTGCGCGCCAGGCGACCGGAGAAGACGTTTTGAAGTCACACCCCTTTTTGGTGGGGTGGGCAACACATCACCACCTACCTTAACCTTTTAGTAATACAAATTTGAGCCGCCATAGACGGCAGCTAAAGGGTGGGAGTGATGTCGGGAGTGACGGGCGCGCAAGACGCCTTGATGGGAGGGCGCGGGCCCGAGGAACCGCGCGAAGAAGTGGTCCCGCGCCAGCAATCCAACGAAGCCCGAGACGGCGCTTTGGCGGCGCTGGCGATCGTGGCCCGCCTGCACCATGTGGCGGCCGACGTGCCGTCGCTGCGTCACAGCCTGGGGCTGGGCCCAACGGACACCCCCTCGATGCGGGACCTGCTGCTCGCCGCCAAGCGGCTGGGGCTCAAGGCCAAGCCATCGCGCACCACGATCGACCGCCTGACGCTGGCCGCGCTGCCCGCGCTGGCGACATTGCGGGACGGTCGCACCGTGGTGCTGGCGCAATGCGACGGCAAGCGGGTGCTGTTCATGGACCCCAGCGGCGACGAAGCGTCGGCGCGTCCCACGATCGAGCCCATCGAGACCTTCGCCGCCGAGTGGACCGGCGAACTCATCCTGGTCACCAGCCGCGCGAGCCTCGCCGGCGAGCTCGCCAAGTTCGACTTCTCCTGGTTCATCCCCAGCATCGTGAAGCACCGGCGGCTGCTGGGCGAGGTGCTGACGATCTCGCTGTTCCTGCAGCTGTTTGCGCTGGTCAGCCCGCTGTTCTTCCAGGTGGTGATGGACAAGGTGCTGGTGCACCGGGGCCTCACCACGCTGGACGTGCTGGTCATCGGGCTGGTGGTGATCATGCTGTTCGAGAGCGCGCTGAACATCCTGCGCTCCTACGTCTTCAGCCACACCACGAGCCGCATCGACGTGGAGCTGGGCTCACGGCTGTTCCGCCACCTGCTGAGCCTGCCGCTGGCCTACTTCCAGGCGCGGCGTGTCGGCGACTCGGTGGCGCGGGTACGCGAGCTCGAGAACATCCGGCAGTTCCTCACCGGCAACGCGCTCACGCTGGTGCTGGACGTGCTGTTCTCGGTGATCTTCATCGCGGTGATGTTCAGCTACAGCGCGACGCTGACGCTGATCGTGCTGATCTCGCTGCCGCTGTACCTGATCCTGAGCCTGTCGATCGTGCCGGTGCTGCGAGGCCGGCTCAACGAGAAGTTCGCTCGCGGCGCCGAGAACCAGAGCCTGCTGGTGGAGACGGTCACCGGCATCCAGACCGTCAAGGCCAGCGCGCTGGAGCCGCAGATGGCGCGCAAGTGGGATGAGCAGCTCGCCGCCTACGTGTCGGCGTCGTTCCGCACCCAGACGCTGGCCCAGTACGGCAACGAGGGCATCAACCTCATCGGCAAGCTGGTCAACGCGGCCACGCTGTGGTGGGGCGCGCAGCTCGTCATCGAAGGCCACTTGAGCGTGGGCCAGTTCATCGCGTTCAACATGTTCGCCGGCCGCGTCGCGCAGCCGATCATGCGCATCGCGCAGATGTGGACGGACTTCCAGCAGACCGGCATCTCGATGGCGCGCTTGGGCGACGTGCTCAACACCCGCACCGAACTGCGGCCGCAAAGCGCCGGCGCGATGCCGCGCGTGCGCGGCGACGTGACGCTGGAGAACGTCACCTTCCGCTACCGCCCCGACGCGCAGCCGGTGCTGCACGGGGTGGACCTGGCGGTGAACGCGGGCGAGGTGATCGGCATCGTGGGCCGCAGCGGTTCCGGCAAGAGCACGCTGACCAAGCTGTTGCAGCGGCTGTACGTGCCGGAGTCGGGTCGGGTGCTGGTCGACGGCCAGGACATCGCCATGGCCGACGCGACGCAGCTCCGCCGCCAGGTTGGCGTCGTGTTGCAGGAGAACATGCTGTTCAACCGCTCGGTGCGGGAGAACATCGCCATCGCCGATCCGGCCGCGCCGATCGAAGCGGTGATCCACGCGGCCAAGCTCGCCGGGGCGCACGACTTCATCGCCGAGCTACCCGAGGGCTACGACACGGTGGTTGGGGAGCAGGGCACCGGGCTGTCGGGCGGACAGCGCCAGCGCATCGCGATCGCGCGGGCGCTGTTCGGGCAGCCGCGCATCCTGATCTTCGACGAGGCCACCAGTGCGCTCGACTATGAGAGCGAGGCCATCATTCAGAAGAACATGCGCGCGATCTGCCAGGGGCGGACGGTGTTCATCATTGCCCACCGGCTGAGCGCGGTGCGGCATGCCCACCGGATCATCGCGATGGAGAAGGGCCGCATCGCGGAGATGGGCAGTCACGAGGAACTGATCGCGAAGCCGCAGGGGCTCTATGCGCATCTGTGGCGCATGCAGGGCGAAGGAGGCTCGGAATGAGCGCGGCACCGATCGATGCGACGACGGCGCCCGAGGCGCCGCGTCATCCGGCGCGCGAGCTGCTCGCACGATATGCGGCGGTGTTCAAGGCCGCGTGGGAGCGCGCGAGGACCTCGCCGGGCCCAGGCGCATGGCCGACGAGCGCGCCTTCCTGCCCGCGGCGCTGGAGCTGCAGGAGACACCGCCGCATCCGGCACCCAGGAGAGCGGCGATCGCGATCTGCGCGCTGTTCCTGATCGCGCTGACCTGGGCGATGCTCGGGCAGATCGACATCGTCGCGGTGGCGCAGGGGCGGATCATCGTCAGCGACCGCAGCAAGACCATCCAGCCGCTGGAGACCAGCGTGGTGCGGGAGGTCTTCGTCAAGGATGGGGACAAGGTGAAGGCGGGGCAGTTGCTGATCGCGCTGGACTCGACGATGACGGAGGCGGACAGCCATCGCGTTGAGAAGGAGCGCGTGGCGGCGTTGTCGGAAGTGCTGCGGGCGCGGGCGCTGCTGCAGTCGCTGACGGGTGGCGGAATGCCTCAGCTCACGGCGGAGGCGGTGAAGACCATGCCGCGCGAGGACGCGGACAGCGCGCGCTTCCAGCTGCAGAGCGAGTGGGCGGACATCTCGGCCAAGCTGGCGAAGCTGCAGGCGGAGCTGGAGCGGCGCGAGGCGGAGATCGCGACAGCGAAGCAGCTCGTCGAGAAGCTGCAGAGCACGGTGCCGATGGCGCAGCAGCGCGAGCGCGACTACAAGGCGCTGAGCGATCAGGGCTTCGTGGCGGGGCACGCGGGGCAGGACCGCACGCGCGAGCGGGTGGAGCAGGAGAAGGACCTGGCGATGGCGCTGGCGCGCCAGCGCGAGGCGCAGGCGGCGCTGGCGGAATCGCGCGGCTCGGCGGCGTCGTACCGGGCGGAGACGCTGAGAACGCTGAGGGATCGCGAGGCGCAATCCGACTTGAAGCTCAAGCAGCTGGCCGAGGAAGGCGCGAAAGCCAACAAGCGCAATCAGCTGACGAAGCTAACGGCCCCTGTCGACGGCACGGTGCAGCAGCTGGCGGTGCACACGGCCGGTGGTGTTGTGACCGAGGCGCAGGTGCTGCTGGTGCTGGTGCCGGACGAAGCCGAGGTGACCGCGGAGGTCGTGCTCGAGAACAAGGACATCGGCTTCGTGCGCGCGGGACAGGAGGCGGAGATCAAGCTCGAGACCTTCCCGTACACGCGCTACGGCACGGTGCCGGCGACGGTGAAGAGCGTGACTGCGGATGCGGTGAACGATGAGAAGCGGGGGGCGATTTTTCCGGTGACGCTGGTGCTGGGGAAAGGGGCCATCGATGTGGACGGCAAGCCGGTGCGGCTGACGCCGGGGATGAACGTGACGGCGGAGGTGAAGACCGGACGACGGCGCGTCATCGAGTACCTGTTCAATCCGGTGCAGGAGCACGTGCAGGAAAGCCTGAGGGAGCGGTGATGCGGGTGCTGATCGTTCATCAGAACTTTCCCGGGCAGTTCCGTCGCATGGCGCCCGTATGGGCGAAGCGCCCGGGGTGGGATGTGCTTGGCATCGGGCGCGATACCGCGCCTGGGCTACCCGACGTGCGCATGATCCGGTATCGGCCGCATCGCGATGTCGGTGCGGGGCAGCACCACTATTTGCGCCGAATGGAAGACGCTGTCCTGCACGGGCAGGCCGTGGCGCGACTGCTCATGAAGCTACGAGCCAAAGGTTGGCGACCCGATGTGATCCTCGCGCATCCAGGATGGGGAGAGACGCTGTATGCGAAGGACGTGTTTCCGGATGCGCGTTTGATTCATTTCTGCGAATGGTTCTACAACGCAAAGGGCGCGGACATTGGGTTCGATCCGGAGTTTCCCCCCACCTTTGATCAGCAGGTCCGCGTGCGGACCTGGAACGCTCTGCATCTGCTCAACCTGGAGAACGCCGACGTCCTCGTCTCGCCAACCGAGTGGCAACGCAGGCAGCACCCAGCGGCGTACCGCGATCGCATTCAGGTCGTTCATGAGGGCATCGACGTACGCGGCCTCGGTCCTGATCCGAGCGCCAGCTTCACCACACCTAGTGGTCTCACGCTCCGTGCTGGAGATCCGGTGGTGACCTATGTGGCTCGCAACCTGGAACCCTATCGCGGCTTCCATACGTTCATGCGGTCACTGCCTCGAGTGCTGGGCGAGAACAGCCTGGCGCAGGTGTTGGTGGTTGGCGGCGACGGGGTGAGCTACGGTGGCCCGCCGGCAGACGCCTCGAACTGGCGCGAGCAGATGCTACGCGAGGTGGGTGACCAGCTCGATCTGTCTCGTGTGCATTTCCTTGGAAAGCTTCCGTACGCCGACTATCTGCGCGTTCTGCAGGTATCTGCGGCGCACCTGTACCTCGGATATCCGTTCGTGCTGAGTTGGTCGATGCTGGAAGCAATGGCCTCAGGTTGCCAGTTGGTCGCAGGTGACACGGTACCGGTGCGCGAGGTGGCTACCGAGCGCTCGGCGATCCTCGTTAAACCCCTGGACCCCATCGCTACAGCCAAGGGTGTCCTACGTGCGCTCGAGGAGCGATACGAGACGTCCAGGCGTATAGAGGCGAGAGCAGCGGTGAGTCGATTCGATGCTGTCGACGGACTGCGGCGATTCACGGAATTGATCGAGATGAGAGGCGATGAGATGCGCTTGTCGTTCCAGAATGCCGCGAATGTCGACTGACGGCCAGGGAATGAAAATGAAAGAAATGGAGAAGAAACCAATGATTCGTAAAGAACTGCCATTCTTGCTGTTGAGTGTTGCGCTGCTTCTCGGCGCATGCTCGAAGGCCAAGGAGCCGAACGATCAGAACTCCACTACGCAGCATGGTCCAACGGAAACCGAGATGGCCGACATCCGTCGGTCGGCATGCAAGGAGGACCGAATCGACATTCAGGAAACGGCGAAAACGCCGGACCTCTATGTGGACTATAGATACCTCCCTGTGGTGCTGGGAAATCTGATCAACAACCGACCAGGACGCCTTCGTTTGCCGGTCACCGATACGGAGATCGTCAGTTACATGCTTTCGACCGGATGGACTGCTATCGAGACCGAGCAGGGACGGCACATGAGCATCAGAAGCGAGCCGGAGCCAGATCTTAAAGTCTATCGGTTTCAATTGAGACCGGAAGGGTCGCCAGAATGCAAAGGTTATGGCAAGCAATATGAATACCCACTCCAAACCTTGCCGGAACTTCGTGAAATGGGCGTGCTGCCGGGACAGTGCATCGGAGTATCTGAACTCGCGGCGCCGTCCGCCAAAGGGCGGATCCAAGTGAAGCGGCAGCGCCTGTATGTGGACCCAAAGGACTCCGGCTCCTACGACTGGCGCGTTGATGTCACCGCGAGTGTTGTCCGCGACGGGGCAACTGTGCGCGAAGTTGGAGTGGCTGTGCAGCACATGGGCGTCGGAACGATGGGTCAGCATGGCGACGGGGCGCTTCATTCACTGTGCGGAAAGAACTTTCCGTCCATCGCTCCTGCGTTGCGGCCGACGGGTGAAGGCGATCTGCGGCCGCCTGAGCTTGTAGTGAAGGACACCGCGGAGGCAGCATCATTCCCGGAGATGTCCCAGGAGAAATACGAATCGCTGAGCTGGTTGGAAACCGCGGACGCGTACAAGAAAACAGACGGCTTCTACTCCATCGATCAACGGGGGGAAATGTGGACGATGCTTCGCAATGTTCCCAAACTCGATTGGGCATTCCATGTCGTGCAGCCGGGGCGAATTCTCGTAACGGCACTTCCGCGGGAAGACGAACAAATTCGGTACTCGACGCGGGCGTTTGCGAAGGCAAGAGCCAGCGGCTATGCCGTTCTCGTTCAGCGCCAGGGGGAAACAACAAGTGGCCGCATGTTCGAGTTTGACCGCGAATTGAATCTTGTGGGTTCCTTTAAGTTGAACTCCGAGCAGGTGCGTGAAGCGTTGCTGCGTTCCGGGCAAGGCAAAGCGGCAAATCGCTGATCAAAGAATCAACAAGGTCATTTCTTGACCAAGTACTAGCGCCGCGCAGGCGAAGATTTCAGGGAAGAATGATGGCGAACGAAACCACAACCACCGTTGCAGAGAAGAACACATCGACGACGGTCATCTACGACTACTCGCTACTGCAGATTGCGGCTGAGGCGATGTTCTCTTTTGCTGCTGAGAGCACCGCACCTGTCGGCGCTGGCGGAACCCGGGTCGACTTCACGCCCAGCGAGGAGGAACTGATGGCGGGCAACGGGCATTCAAGTCGGATGACGAAGGAGCAGGCCGCCTACTTCACCCAGCACTGGGAAGTGGTCTCTCATCAACCGGATACGGCTACTGGGTTCAGTGGCACGCTCTTCAGATGCAAAGTGGGCGATCCGAACACGGGCCTCGTTAAGGGCCAACAAGTCGTCAGCTTCCGCTCGACTGAGTTCATCGACGATTCAGCACGGGACAACAAGGCGACCAACGAAGGGGAAGTCAGCAAGCACGGGTGGGCCCTGGGGCAGATCGCCGACATGCAGGCATGGTGGGCAGGGATCCAGGGCAAGAGCGCTACTGTGTCCGTGACGGGCTACAGCCTGGGCGGCCATCTCGCCAACGCGTTCAACCAACTCAACGGGAGCCAGGTCGATCGGGTCTACACGTTCAATGGCGCCGGGGTCGGCTCCATCAGCATGTTCTCGTCGCTCTCTGACGTCCTGCAGACCTTTACCACCTACTCGGCTCAGGGCGCCAACGCAGCGCAGTTCAGATCGTCTGTCGGGAGATCCCAATACGCGGCGCTGTCGGCCAAGTACAGCAAGACCAACACCGACATGACCGCGAGCTCGGTAAACGCCGACATCGAGCAGCTGAAGCAGCAGATCTCCCAATATGCGGCGCTCAAGGACTGGACAACAGCCGTTGAACTCAACGACCTGGCGGCCGCCCTCAAGACCATCCGTGATATCGCGATGGAGGCGGGGCGGGTCCCGACGCTTGCCAGTGGGCGCGGGGAATCGCCAGCCGATATCCAGGGGGCTGACAGCATCGCGGCACTGCGGCTCGACTATCAGTTGGCCCTGACCCGGGCGACCAGGAGGACCAGCGCAGAGCACACAAATGCTATCGGGCTGGGCAAGTCGCTGGTCTCGCGCCCCGATGTTCTGTCCTATCTCGGGCTCAAGGACACCGTTGGCATCTACGACGTCTATGGACGAGGCAATCCGTCCTCCGTGGCCTTCTCGCAGAATCACTCGGGCGCACCTACTGCTGTCTATATCGAGGACCAACCTCTGGTGCGGGGAGACCCCATCCTGCCCGCGGCGATCGATCTCGCGCTGACCTTCGGTCAGGTCCGTCTCCTACAGAACAACTACGATTTCAACGATTTCGGCGACACGCACAGCATCATGTTGATCAACGACTCTCTGCGTGTGCAGAGCGCGTTGACGGCGCTGGCGCCCAAGGCCGATCGCGGTCTGTTCTCGAGTCTGATGCAGTTGGCGAGCAAAGCGGAATCGAAGACAACTTGGGGTGAGCAGGGGCAGGCAGAGGGAGACACCGTCGAATCGACGCTTGATGCGGCGCGACGGGTGTTCCTGGGGCCCAATGTCGCCCCGACCCTCAAGGCGGCCGACAAAGAGATGGCGCTGAAAGGCGGCACGTGGGCGGACCCGGATCTCCGTGCGCTGCTCGATGCGCCGTTGAAAGAGTTGCAGGGGGCGACCAAGACCTTGCAGGGAAAGCTCCGCATCACGTTGAACAGCGGCGGCGATGCTCGGAAGTCTTTTGCCGACTTCGCAGCGCTGTTCACGCTTAGTCCGATGAGGTTCTCTGGGATGGACGCGGCCGCCCAGGCGGAGCTCGAAGCACTCGTCGCCAGTAATTGGGACGTGAGCATTCATTCGGCGTGGGACGCCGATCGGAACAAGGCAGATGCCGACCGTACCTTCAGCGATCAATGGCTGGACGGGCGCCGTCAACTGTTGCTGGCGACGCTTGAGGCCAACAGCAAAAATTCTGACACCCTGTTTGGCGCCATCCCTGGCACTCGGGCCTCTTATTTCAGCGATTCCACGACCTCTCGTGTCATCGTGACCCAAGGCAGCATCGGTGGACGCGTCTGGTTTGGAGATCAGGGTGGAAGCACACTGTCAGCAGGAGGCTCTAGCGCCTCCATGCTCTTCGGCGAAGGTGGAGACGACACGCTCATCGGCGGTGACGCCGGCGACGTACTGGAAGGTGGAGAGGGCAATGACGTGGCCAACGGCGGCGGCGGGGGCGACACGCTGCGCGGTGGCGCCGGTGCCGATCAGCTTAACGGCGGTGCCGGCAGGGACCGCCTGATCGGTGGTAGTGAGAACGACACGCTCGACGGCGGCGCCGATGACGACGTGCTGTCTGGAGGGGCCGGCAACGATACCTACAAGTTCTCCGGAAGTTGGGGCAACGACGTCATCGACGATCACGATGGCTCTGGATCCATCCTCATGGACGGCAGCGCTGTGAATGGCTCCGGTGCCGAAGGCCATTCAAGCATCAAGGGGCGGTGGGTCGACAAGACAAGGGGCATCACCTATACCGTCGTCCGAGCATCGGATGGCCCGGCTCTACAGATCGCCTTCAAGGGTCGAAGCGACACTATCACCATCCAGAAGTGGAAGCAGGGAGACCTTGGAATTTCACTGTCTGGTGCTGAAACGTCCGGATTCAGCGTTCAGCAAACGTCCTGGGCAGCCACGGCGCTCGCACCGCAGAGCGAGGCAGGCAGCGAAACCTCCAGCGAGCCGGAGGACACCGGTTCCGACTTCGCTTTCGACTTCAACAAGAAGACCGATCCGACCGGCCAGTACTACCAGCTGGACGAGGACGGAAATTTCGTTGCTGACGGCGCATCGCCGGACGCAGACGACGTCGTTCATGGCGCATTGCTCAACGACCGCATCCGGGGCGGCGGCGGCAACGATGCGCTTGCCGGCATGCGCGGGGACGACACTCTTAGCGGCGACGACGGTGACGACCTGCTGATGGGTGGATTCGGCGAAGACGTTCTGTATGGCGGTGCAGGCAACGATCTGCTGTACGGAAGTGCAGTCGGTGACATGACCATGCCAAGGGTAGTCGACGCTGAGCCTTTGGAGGCGCCTGCGCAATGGCCCCACGTCGTGGCTAGTGGCATGGGCTGGTTGGCGTCCGTGACGGCGCCAGGACTGTTCGAGGATCCGAGTTTCATTGGCATCGCCTGGCCGTCCCCGTGGCTCCACACCGCCGATGGCTGGGTCACGGAGACCGACGGCAACTACATCGATGGCGGTGAGGGTAACGATTCGATCCTGTCCGGCACCGGCAATGACCTCGCTCGAGGCGGCGGCGGCGACGACATGCTGATTGGCATGAAGGGAGACGATGCGCTGTTCGGCGACTCGGGCAATGACCGGTTGTACGGCGACAGCGCCACAGATGAACAGATCGACAACTGGCACAACTACAACGACACAAAGATCGAGGATCAAGGGCGCGACACGCTCGATGGCGGGGCGGGCAATGACGGTCTGTTCGGTCTTGGCAACGACGACGCGCTGTTTGGTGGCGACGGAGACGACCGGCTCTACGGTGACCTCTACATCTCCCGGGATGGGAGTGGCGTCGGAACCTCGCCCAGCGGTGGCGGCAATGACCTGTTGGATGGCGGGGCTGGAAACGACCAGCTGTTTGGCGACGACGGCGACGATCAGTTGTTTGGCGGTGCCGACAACGACACGCTGATGGGCGATCAGAAGGTCAGCGCGCTTCGCACCGAGTTTCATGGTTCGGACTACCTGGATGGACAGGACGGAGACGACGAACTGATCGGAGGTGGCGGCGCCGACACCTTGATCGGCGGACAGGGGGATGACCGCCTGTTCGGCGATGACGGCGACGCGAGCGATTCTGTTGGAGACGCGGGCAGCGCCGACTGGCTGGAGGGCGGCGAAGGCAAGGACAGTCTTTCTGGCGGGTCCGGGGACGACACGTTGATGGGCGGAGGCGGCGACGACGTGCTGGAAGGTGACAGCGCGTGGACCTCGAGCGGCCGGGCCGGAAATGACCAGTTGGATGGGGGAGAAGGCAACGACCGGCTGAGTGGCCTGAGAGGCGACGACACGCTGTCTGGCGGCGCCGGGAACGACACCCTGACGGGTGGCGACGGTGCTGACGTGCTCAGCGGCGGTGCGGGCGTAGACCTGCTTTCAGGTGGCGAAGGCAACGACACCTACGTCTTCTCAACTGGAGACCTGGCGATCCAGGGCGGTACCTCCGACTCGATCACCGACGGTGCGGGGAATAACAATGTCGTGATCCTCGATGCCGCGGCTCCGTCGCTGGTGACCGCCGGCGGAGGCAAAGTCACGATCTACTTTGGCGGTGCAGGTGCGGGCGGAAGCGCGCTGCAGATCGCGGAGGCGGGATTCGGGTCTTTCCGGTTCCAGTTCTCCAGCATGACGATGACCGCCGCTGAGCTGGTTGCGCGCTACGGTTTCTCGCCGCTGAACTTCAGCGACAGCGCGGGCAGGCATCTGACAGGCGGATTCGGCAATGACGAGATCAAGGTCGATGGCCTTGGCGGCACTGTTCGCGGCGGCGGCGGCAACGATCGCATCGACATGAGCGAAGGAAAGGCGGATCTGGAGTTCGAGACGGGCGATGGCGCCGATCAGATCATCGGCCTGGGCAATGGGCGATCGGGCGGCACATTGCGCCTGAGCGGTTCCATCGATGCCACGGCCACCCGCCTTGCGGTGGACGCGATCGGCAATGTGTCGCTGATCCTGCTCGATACCAGCGGTGCTGACATCGGTGATTCCATCTCGTTTGGTCGGCTCGGCATTGGCGGCGTGACCGGCAGTGCACTGCTGGACGGACTGCAATTCACCGGTGGACCTGCGCTGAGCTGGAGTGATTTGACCGGCCGTGGCGCCTTTGTTGTTGGCTCCGAGGCCAGTGAAACGTCGCAAGGCACCAGTGCTGCAGATGCGCTGCTGGCGAGCGCCGGCTACGACACGCTGATGGGCGGCGCCGGTACGGACGTCTACTACTGGGGCCGCGACGCGGGCCGCGACCGGATCGTTGATGCCGACTCCGGCACCGCTGCCGCGACGCTGCGTATCGTCGGACTGGAGAACAACGAACTGCTTCAGACTTCCCGCAATGGTGACGACCTGGTGATCGTCAGCCATGCCACCGAAGACACGCTGCAGATCCAGAACTATTTCCTTGGTCAGGGCGCGCAGACGATCGAGTTCGAGGACGGCAGCCGCTGGGCATCCGCCGACGTGAACGCGCGTCTCGCAAGCCTCTTCTCCAGCGGGCGCGACATGGTCGCGGGTACGGAGAACGATGATCTCTACCACGGCGGGGACGGCGATGACTCGATCGATGGGCGCGCCGGCAACGACAGTATCGACGGCGGCGGCGGCAACGACGCGTTGGCCGGAGGCGCAGGCGATGACACCGTCCTCGGTGGCAGCGGCAATGATCTGGTGTATGGCGATGCAGGTAACGATGTACTCGCGGGCGGCAGTGGCAAGGACACGGTATCCGGAGGCGGCGGCAATGATCGCCTGTCGACCGACGACGGCGACCGTCTTGAAGGTGGCCTGGGCAACGACATTTACCAGATCACATTCGGCGGTTCGATAAGCTTGGCCAACGCCACCAACGTGGAAGACACGGGCGGGCTCGACACCCTGCGGATCGACGGCGTGGCGCTTGCCGACTTCCGCCTGTTCGAGCAATTGGGCGATCTCTATATCGCCGCCGGCGAAGCTGGCCTGGTGCGCCTCGGTCCAAACACAAGGCTTTCCGACATGACGCTAGTCGGGCGTGATGGCAGCATGACGCTGGCAGCGCTCGCCGACCGGGGTGATGGCACAGCCCAGGGCGGAGGAGGAGGCAGCGGCGATGCGCAATCAGCACAATGGACACCGCAGGGCATCGAGTGGGTGACGCGGCCGCAAGGGCCCCAGAGCTGGGTTGGTACGAGTGGCAAAGACTTGAAGGCAGGAAGCGCGGGCAACGACACGCTTCAAGGGCAATCGGGCGACGACTGGCTGTCCGGCGGCTCGGGTGACGATTCCCTGGTCGGCGGTGACGGCGCAGACACGCTCAGCGGAGGTCGAGGCAACGACACGCTTGAAGGTGGCAGTGGATACGACGCCATGTATGCCGGTGCCGGCAACGACCAGTTGCGTGGGAGAGGACGCCTGTTCGGCGGCGAGGGTGACGACACCCTTGACGGCAGCGACTTCTCCGATGTGCTCGATGGAGGCAGCGGCAACGATGTGCTCCGCGGGTATGGAGGTTCGGACACCTACATGTACGGTCGAGGCTATGGCAACGACACCATCCTCGGCGAGGGGGTCACTCCGAATCACACCGATTTCGTGGTGCTCGGGCCGGACATCCTTCCCGAAGATCTCGCGATGGAGCGTCAGAACGGGAGCCTTCTGCTGACGATCAAGGACACCGGAGAGACGCTGTTCATCGAAGCCTTCTTCGCAGCGGGAAAAGATTGGATCCTCCAGCTGCCCGAGTGCAACGCGGTGACAAGGAACATCGTCTTCGCCGATGGCACCGAATGGGACATGGGCGATGTGATGACCATGTTGAATGTCGCCAATGAAGAGCAGAACGCGGTGGTGGCGGCCGACACCGAGAACATTAGTTACCGGGACGGCCAAGTCGTGGAGGGTGGCGGAGGCAACGACATGGTGCTCGGCCGCGATGGCCGGGACCAGCTCGAAGGAGGACTCGGACGCGATTCGCTCTACGGCTATCGCTCCGATGATGTGCTGGTCGGAGGAGATGGCGGCGACCTGCTCGACGGCGGAGCGGGTGACGACATTCTGCTCGGAGGCGAAGGGAACGACGGGCTGTCGGGCGGTGACGGCAACGACACCCTCGACGCAGGACTGGACGGTCTGTCTCGCCAAGGAATGGCAGGCGGCGCCTCCGGTGGGAATGGCGATGACACCTACGTGTTCCGCCGTGGCATGGGCATCGTTGGCGTGAGCGAACAGGGGGCATTCGGAACCAGCAACAAGGATCGACTCCAGTTCGACACGGGCATCCGGCTGGAGGACCTCGATGTCTACTGGACCTTCGATCCGCGTACCGGACCGTCACAGAGTATGTTGACCGTGCAAGTCAAGGGCACCAATGATCGGATGACGATCAGCAACAACCTGTTTGCAACGAGTTTCTACGAAGGTCGAGTGGAGCACGTGACTTTCTCCGACGGACGAGAGATGACGTGGGATGAGTTCACGGCACTGGCAAACATCGCCGACGATGCGGGACGAGCAATGATCGGCACCACCGCTGCCGAACGCTTCGAAGGCGGCGCTGGCAATGATGTGATCGAGGGGAATGGTTACTATCTCTCCGTTCGCGGCGCGTCGGATACGTTGTTTGGTGGAGCGGGCAACGATCTTCTCAGCAGTGATGCGACCGGATCTCGCCTGGAGGGCGGAGAGGGCCGCGACATTCTCTCTTTGGCTGATGGATATGCCGATGGTGGCGCCGGCAACGACGCCATCTCCGTGAGTCTCTGGCAACGTGTGGGCGACCAGATCACCTTGCGTCACAGGCCTGGCGGTGGCAGCGATTCGTTGTCGACCGACTCGGAGCTCCTCTACTCGTCGGTGACGTTGGATCTCAGCGGTTGGGACGCGGCGCAAGTGATGGTCGAGCGCCATGATGACTCTTTGGTTCTGGCCATGCCTGGAACGTTGGATCGGTTGACCGTCTATGGCTACTTCCGATTCCCAGACAAGGGCTTCTCTTCGATTCAGTTCGGTGATGGGATCAGCTGGAGCGCACAAGATTTGCTCGCCAAGGTGAACGCCTCATCGCCGGTGGCCGGCCTCACGCTCTGGGGAACTGGCGCCGCCGAATCGCTGACGGGGACGGTAGATGACGATGTGATCGGAGGAGGGGATGGCGACGACGTGGTGGACGGCATCGACGGTGCCGATGCCCTTTACGGAGAGGGGGGCAACGATCGGCTGAATGGCGGCGGAGGGCGCGACTACCTTTCCGGCGAAGACGGCAACGATACGCTGGATGGTGGCCTGGGCGACGACGAGCTTGTGGGTGGCGCAGGGGCGGACGAATTCGTATTCGCCCGCGGCAGTGGACAGGACACCATCAGCAGTGCGGACACCAGCGATAAGGTTCGGTTCAAAGCCGGAATCACACTTTCCAATCTTTATGTAGTCCGGGAGTCTGAAGACCTCCTCGTTGGCATCGATGGCACCGCAGACCTGCTGCGCATCGTCAATGGTGCTTCACTCGACGGCGCGAAGCGGATCTCCCAGTTCACCTTCGACGGCATCGGGACAGTGGATCTTGGAATGCTGACGACGCGAGTGCGGCGTACCGGCGACGACATGCTGGTGATGGCCGGCGCGGTTGCCTCGCATCTGGAAGGGGATTTCGGATCCGATCGGCTGTTCGGGGGAGCGGGGGCGGACACGATTTCCGGAGGCTACGGCAACGACAGCGTTATGGCATCCGATGGCGCGGACTTGATTCAAGGAGGTGCGGGCAACGATTCACTAGATGGAGGCAGCGGTGATGACGTGCTGGAAGGCGGGGTAGGAGCCGACTTGTTGACTGGTGGCGATGGCAATGACACCTTCATGTTCGAACTCGGGTTCGGTGCCGACACGATCACGGCGAATGACGCCAATGTCGGTTCGACGGATACCGTCAGATTCGGCGCCGGAATATCCGCATCTGATCTTGAGGTCGATATTTCGATGGATGGGGACTTCGTCATTCGTCGTCGCGGCACGGACGACGTGTTGACGGTGGCCGGCGACTATCAGAGCGGAGTAGTCAGTTCGTCCTGGATCGACCGGATCGAATTTGCGGATGGCACTGTTTGGACGGTCCGAGATCTGCAAGATGCTGCAGGCAAGGGATCGGAGCACAGCGACGACATATTTGGTACGTCGATCGACGACGTGCTCGCTGGAGGACGCGGCGACGACATGATTGATGCCGGAGCGGGCAACGACACGATTCTCTCCGGCTCCGGAGACGACACGGTCTTCGGCGGGCTCGGACGTGACTCGATCACAGGAGGGTTGGGCGACGATTCCTTGAGTGGCGAGACTCGCTACTCCGATGTCCCCGGAGGCGAAGGCGATACGCTGGATGGCGGCGCCGGTCGAGACACGCTGATCGGCGATGTCGGCGACGATCTACTTATGGGCGGTGACGACCAGGATTTCCTCGATCCCGGTGCGGGCAACGACACCTTGCAGGGCGGAGAGGGAAACGACTCCATCGGTCTTTCCGCCGGGGTCGATACCGTCGTCTTCAACAGGGGCGATGGCAAGGACGACGTGTCCGGCATGCAATCGGATCCGCGCTGGCCGTTCTATAGCGTGCTCAGGCTCGGCAATGGGTTGAGCGCAGATACGTTAACGGTTCGCCGTGTGGCGTCCTACTACAAGGACTACAACGATCAACTCGAGATCGGGTTCTCCGACGGCAGCGACAAGTTGATTCTTGGCGCGGCATATGGCGGCGCGGGTCTGACGCTGGGCTACCAGACGCACTTTGATGAGATCAGGTTCGCCGATGGCCGGATTACCACCGCGAATCTGCTGCTGGCACGCGGAACGCTCACAACGCTGACGGCCACGGCCGGCAACCGGGTGGCTCAGGGGACGTTTGCCGACGAGGTGCTGTTGGGCGGCGCGCTGTCCGATACGCTGATTGGTGGTGCGGGAGCCGACTGGCTTTCCGGTGACCGTGGTGCGGATCGACTCGAGGGTGGTGACGGGGATGACAACTACCTGGTCGACGACCTGTCGGACGCGGTTGTCGAAATTGCTGGTGAAGGCATCGACAGCGTGGTTGCTAGTGTGAACTGGACGCTGCAGGACAACGTTGAACGTCTTGCGATGATCGGTGATGCTGTGAGGGGCACCGGCAATGCGCTCGCCAATGAGCTTCGTGGCAATGCGTTGAACAACCGTCTGGACGGTGGATTGGGGGCGGACACGATGCGGGGGTCATTCGGTGATGACACCTATGTGGTTGATTCAAGCCTGGATGTTGTCGAAGACGTCGTCGATGGCGGGACTGACACTGTGGAGTCCAGCGTTACCTGGACCTTGGGTGCGGACCTTGATCACCTCACGCTAGTTGGTGGGGCTGCGGTCAACGGCACGGGCAATGCGTTGTCCAATCGCCTTACCGGCAACGGAGCTGCCAACCGACTGGATGGCAAGGCCGGTGCGGACACGATGGCGGGTGGCGGTGGTGATGACGTCTATGTGGTGGAGAGCGTGGGTGATACGGTGATCGAGTCGGCTGGTGGCGGTACCGACACGATCGAGTCGTCCGTCAGCTTGACGTTGAGCGCCGACATCGAGAAATTGGTATTGACCGGGACAACTGCCCTCAACGGTACCGGCAACGTGGGCAACAACGTGCTCAACGGCAACTCTGGCGCCAACCGGCTCGACGGAGGCGCAGGTGTCGACACGATGACCGGCGGCGCGGGTAACGACACGTACATCGTGGACAACTCAGCGGACGTGATCGTCGAGGCGACTTCAGGCGGGACTGACAAGGTCGAGGCAAGCGCAAGCTACGTGCTAGCGGCCGAGGTCGAGCAATTGCTTCTGTCTGGCACCGGCAACCTCAACGCCACTGGAAATGCGTCCAACAACACGCTGACCGGCAACGCCGGCAACAACCGTCTGGACGGCGGGGCCGGTAACGACACGATGATCGGTGGGGAGGGCGATGACACCTACGTGGTGAGCGCGACGACGGACGTCATCACGGAGCAGGCCAACGGGGGCACCGACACAGTGGAGAGCGGCATCACCTATACCTTGGGCAGCAATGTGGAACGCCTGGTGCTCACGGGTAGTTCGGCCGTGAACGGCACCGGTAACGGGCTGGCCAACCGGCTCACCGGCAACGGCGCAGCCAATACGCTCAATGGTGGTGCCGGCGACGACACGCTCGATGGTGGCCTGGGCAAGGACTCGATGGTGGGCGGCGCGGGCAACGACCAGTACTGGGTCAGCCAGGTGGACGACGTCGTCACCGAGGCCGCCAACGAAGGCACGGACAGCGTGCTCTCGGACGTGACCTACACGCTGGGCAACAACGTCGAGAACCTGACGTTGAACGGCGGGAGCGCCATCAATGCGACCGGGAATGCGCTCGCCAACGTCCTGACAGGGAACAACGGCGCCAACGCGCTGTCCGGCGCGGCCGGCAACGACACGCTCGACGCGCCGGCGGCAACGACACGCTGACTGGCGGCGCGGGCGCGGACGGCTACGTCTTCGGTCGCGGCTACGGCAGCGACACGATCGTCGAGAACGACGCGACCACCGGCGTGAAGGACTTCGTCAGCTTCGGCGCCAACATCGCCAAGGGCGATATCACCTTCCAGAAGAGCGGCAACGCGCTGCTGGCCAAGGTGAACGGCACCAGCGACGTGCTGACGCTGCAGGACTGGTACCTGGGCTCGAAGTACCACGTCGAGGAGTTCCGCTTCGGCGATGGCACCGTGCTCACCGACACGCAGGCCCAGTCGCTGGTATCGGCCATGGCGGCCTTCACCGCGTCGGGCACGACATCGTCGGTCGCCTCCACCTCCGACACTTCGCAGCGGATGCCCAGCATGGCCGTCAATGAGCCGACCCGCCACATGAGCTTCTGAGGGACGCAAGAGCCGGCGACCATGGTCGTCGGCACCCGATGAAGCGAAGACAGGACTGGCCACGTCGGTGGCCAGTCCGCCGGCAGGTCGCGGCGGTGGCAGCCGAAGGGGAGGCGGGCCCCGCCAGACCGCCGTGCCGGTCGATCCATCCTTCACGCGAGCGCACGACCACACACGACCGCGGGGAACATCCGAAACAATCGCGCCATTCGCGACGTATGCACGCGCGGGCCGGGGCTGGGCGGCCTAAGGTTGGATCGTCCGGCCCGATCCTCCCCGCGGGCCACGGAGTCCGTCCATGAGTCCCTCCCAGTTCGGCGCGCTCCAGCGCCAGTCCTCCGTCCGCGGCGGTGTCGGCCAGGGCCGCTACCTGCTGCGCTTCGAATCGCTGTTCCACGCGGGTCGCGGTCTTTGCTTCCCCTGCGATGAACGCGGCCAGGTCACGCTGGACCAGCTCAGCGAGCAGGCCCGTGAGAACTACCTGTTCGCCCGCGCCGTCGTCGGCCACGAGTACGCGACCCCGGTGGTCCAGCGCTGCGACGAATGACCCGCGGCCGGCCCCCGCGGACCGGCCCCCGCTGAACCGCGTCAGCGCGCCGCGCCTTGCGCCGCGTCGTACTGCCCCAGCAGCCACTGCAGCCCGGCGAGGTGCTGCTGGTCGTGGCTGCACAGGTAATGGATCAGCGACTTGAAGGTCAGCGGCCCGTAACCCTCGAAGCGGGCGCGGCGCCGCAGCTGCTCCGGCGTGATCTCGGCCAGCATCGCCAGCGTCTCCCGGCGCGCCGCGGCGAAAGCGGCCAGCGCGGCGGCCGGATCGTCCTCGCCGTAGCGGCGCTCC
Organism: Mitsuaria sp. TWR114; assembly: GCF_007997345.1. NCBI lineage: Bacteria > Pseudomonadati > Pseudomonadota > Betaproteobacteria > Burkholderiales > Sphaerotilaceae > Roseateles > Mitsuaria sp. TWR114. The sequence goes on along the minus strand of NZ_VOSR01000352.1, from coordinate 1,898 downwards.
CGCGCCAGCGCGTCGGTGTCCAGCGAGGGCAGCAGCGGATCGTCCTCGCCCAGCGTGCGACGGATGCGCTGCTGGTAGCCGTCGATCTCGATGTCCCGCACATGGCACAGCTGCTCGATCGCCGTCAGCGGTTCGCTCGGCACGCCCTCCCACGACGGCGGCGCCCAGTGCCGCGCCTCAGCGGGGAACAGCGCGAAATGCGCGGCCAGTTGGGCCGGGAAGGCCGCCAGCGCCGCCAGGGTCACGGCGTCGACGGCGGATGCGGGAGCAGGGGAGGCGACCGATGAGGTCGGCGCGACCGATGCGCTTGAGGCGCTCGGGGCGCTCCAAGAGCGCGAGTTGTCGATGGTGGGCATGCGGCCGATGTTAGGGCGTCCGTCTGCGGGACAATGCCGCGTTTTCGGTTTCCCCCTGCATGACCCCGCCATGAGCGACACCACCCGCCCCGAACTGCCCGACCACCTGTCCATCGACCCGCGCAGCAAGCATTACGTCGCCGCCGTGTTCGAGCACGACATCGGCATCCTCTTCAACGGCAAGGAACGCCAGGACGTCGAGGAGTACTGCATCTCCGAAGGCTGGATCAAGGTGCCCGCCGGTCGCACGCTGGACCGCAAGGGCCAGCCGCTGATGATCAAGCTCAAGGGCAAGGTGGAAGCCTTCTACAAGTGAGATCGCCCGCGGTCATGACCGCGGCCAGCTGATCGCCACCCACAGTCCGCCGCCGTCGCGGTTGCCCATCGCGATCCGGCCGCCGTGCGCCTCGGCGATCTCGCGCGCCAGCGCCAGACCCAGGCCGCTGCCGCTGCGCTTGGTCGAGTAGAACGGCAGCAGCGCCTGCGACAGCTGCGTCTCGGTCATGCCGGGACCGCGGTCGCCGACCTCGATGCGCCAGTCCTCGCGCGGCGCGCCCACGCTCAGGCTGACGCCCTCCGGCGCGCTGCCGGACTCGTGCGCGTTCTTCAGCAGGTTGATCAGCGCCTGCGCCATCTGCGCGGCGTCGAAGCGCCCCGGCGCCGCCGGCAGTTCGCCGCCCAGCGTGAACGGGTAATGCGCGCCCAGCGATTCGATGAACGGCGCCCACTCGACCGGCGCCAGCACCGGCGCGGGCAGCTTCGCGAAGCTCGCATAGCCGGCCAGGAACTGGTGCAGGTGCTGCGCGCGGTCGCCGATGCTGGCGAAGACGCCAGGCACCCGCTCGTGCATGCCGCGCCGTGCCAGCTCCGCGCCGCTGTGCGCCAGCGACGAGATCGGCGCCAGCGAGTTGTTGAGCTCATGGCTGATCACCCGGATCACCCGCTTCCAGCTCGCGACCTCCTGGCGCGACAGCTCGCGCGTCATCCCCCGCAGCAGCCGCAGCCGATGCGGCTGGCCCTGCAGCCGGAAGTCGCGCAGCGACAGGTGGAAGCGCTCCTCCTCGCCGTCGAGCACGACGCTGAACAGCCCGTCCTGCGTGCCGGCGAAGGCCTGCCGCAGATCGTCCGGCGCCTGCGACAACACCTCGTCCAGGTCGCGGCCGGCCAGGCCCCGGCCGCGGTCCATCAACTGGCGCGCGGCGATGTTGGCGTAGGCGATGCGCTCGCGCGCGTCGGTCAGCACCAGCGCGACCGGCGTGTTCTGCACCACCGTGTCGAGCAGCAGCTCGCGCTGCGCCAGGTGCTGGCGCTGCTCGCGCAGGGCCTGGCCGAGCTCGCTGTGCAACCGCATCAGGCTGGACAGCTCCGAGAGACCGCCCGGCGGATCGGCCGCGATCGCGCTGCCGAACTCGCCATCGCGGTAGCTCAGCACCGTGCTTTCCAGCGCGCGCAGCAGCCGCGTCAGCGGCATCAGCAGCAGGCTGGCCAGGCCCCAGGCGATCGGCAGCATCAGCGCGCCGGTCAGCGCCAGCGCGGTCGCGC
>NZ_VOSR01000351.1:0-19920 GCF_007997345.1 Mitsuaria sp. TWR114 | reverse complement strand
GATCGAAGGCGCCACCGTGTTCTGCAAGCTGCGGGGCAATCCGTACGTGGAGCTGCAGCACTGGCTGTACCAGATCCTCAACACGCCGGACTCCGACCTGCACCGCATCGTCAAGCATTACGGGCTGGACGCGGCGCAGCTGTCGGCGGACCTGATGGCCTCGCTGGACCGGCTGCCGCGCGGCGCCACCTCGGTCACCGACCTGTCGAGCTGGGTCGAGAACGCGGTCGAGCGCGGCTGGGTCTATGGCTCGCTGATGTTCGGCGACCAGCAGGTGCGCACCGGCCATCTGGTGCTGGGGCTGCTGAAGACGGCGTCGATGCGCAACGTGCTGCTGTCGGTGTCCAAGCAGTTCGAGAAGATCCCGGTCGACGACCTGAGCGAGCATTTCAACCAGATCCTGGAAGGCTCGCCCGAGCGCGCGATGCGCGCGGCCGAGCCAGGCGCGGCGCCCGGTGACGCGAGCGGCGCGATCGCGCCCGCGGCGATGGGCAAGCAGGAGGCGCTCAAGCGCTTCGCGGTGGACCTGACCGAGCGCGCACGTAATGGCGAAATCGATCCGATCGCCGGCCGCGACGAGGAGATCCGCCAGATCGTCGACATCCTGATGCGCCGGCGCCAGAACAACCCGATCCTGACGGGCGAGGCGGGCGTGGGCAAGACGGCGGTGGTGGAGGGCTTCGCGCTGCGCCTGGCGCAGGGCGACGTGCCGCCGCAGCTCAAGGACGTGTCGCTGTACATGCTGGACATCGGCCTGCTGCAGGCGGGCGCGAGCATGAAGGGCGAATTCGAGAACCGGCTGCGCCAGGTCATCGACGAGGTGCAGGCCTCGCCCAAGCCCATCATCCTGTTCATCGACGAGGCGCACACGCTGATCGGCGCGGGCGGCGCGGCGGGCACGGGCGATGCGGCCAACCTGCTCAAGCCGGCGCTGGCGCGGGGCAAGCTGCGCACGATCGCGGCGACGACCTGGGCCGAGTACAAGAAGCACATCGAGAAGGATCCGGCGCTGACGCGGCGCTTCCAGGTCGTGCAGGTGCCCGAGCCCGATGAGCACAAGGCGGTGCTGATGCTGCGCGGCGTGGCGTCCATCCTGGAGAAGCATCACCGGGTGGCGCTGCTGGACGAGGGCATCGAGGCCGCGGTGCGGCTGAGCCACCGCTACATCCCGGCGCGGCAGCTGCCCGACAAGGCGGTGAGCTTGCTGGACACGGCCTGCGCGCGCGTGGCGGTCAGCCAGCACGCGACGCCGGCGGAGCTGGAGGACTGCCTGCGCCGCATCCAGGCGCTGGAGATCGAGCGCGAGATCATCGCGCGCGAGGGCGCGATCGGCATGGACGTCGCGGAGCGCCAGCAGCGCGTGGCGACGGCGCTGGACGAATCGCAGACGCGCAAGGCGGAGCTGGAGGCGCGCCACCTGAAAGAGAAGGGCATGGTCGACCGCGTGCTGGCGCTGCACGCGCTGCTGCGCAAGGACGGGGAGGGCGCGCCTTCGGAAGAGGAGCGTGGCCCGCTGCTGAGCGAGCTGCACGGCCTGCGCGCCGAACTGGCGACGCTGCAGGGCGATGCGCCGCTGATCCTGCCGCAGGTGGACGAGCAGGCGGTGGCCGCGGTGGTGCAGGACTGGACCGGCATTCCGGTCGGCCGCATGGTGCGCAACGAGCTGCAGGCGGTGCTGCAGCTGGCCGACACGCTGAATCAGCGCGTGGTGGGCCAGCGGCATGCGCTGGAGATGATCGCCAAGCGCATCGAGGTCTCGCGCGCGGGGCTGGACAACCCGAGCAAGCCGATCGGCGTGTTCCTGCTGGCGGGCACCTCGGGCGTGGGCAAGACCGAGACGGCGCTGGCGCTGGCCGAGGCGCTCTATGGTGGCGAGCAGAACGTCATCACCATCAACATGAGCGAGTTCCAGGAGGCGCACACGGTCTCGACGCTCAAGGGCTCGCCGCCGGGGTATGTCGGCTACGGCGAAGGCGGCGTGCTGACCGAGGCGGTGCGCCGCCGGCCGTACAGCGTGGTGCTGCTGGATGAAGTCGAGAAGGCTCACCCGGACGTGCACGAGCTGTTCTTCCAGGTCTTCGACAAGGGCTGGATGGAGGACGGCGAGGGCCGCTACATCGACTTCAAGAACACGATCATCCTGCTGACGAGCAACGCGGGCAGCGACCTGATCATGAAGCTGTGCGCGGATCCGGAGCTGATGCCGGAGCCGGAGGGCATCGCCAAGGCGCTGCGGGAGCCGCTGCTGAAGGTGTTCCCGGCGGCGCTGCTGGGCCGGCTGGTGACGATCCCGTACTACCCGCTGAGCGAGGAGATGCTGGGCCAGATCGTGCGTCTGCAACTGGGCCGCATCCAGAAGCGCGTGGGCGAGAACCTGGGCGTGCCGCTGAGCTTCGGCGACGACGTGGTGAAGCTGATCATCAGCCGCTGCAACGAGGTCGAGAGCGGCGGCCGCGTGGTGGACGCGATCCTGACGAACACGGTGCTGCCGCGCATCAGCCGGGAATACCTGACGCGCCTGACCAACGGGCAGACGATCACCAAGGTCGCGCTGAACGTGAAGGATGGGGACTTCGAGTACGGATTCGATTGAAGCCGGAAACTTGCTCGCGTGAGCACCGGCGGTATCGAGCTCGTATGAAGACATCTTCGAAACTTTCGGCAGCGACCGCGAGGCGAGTACCCGAAGTCGCTGCGGCGCAAGCTCGAAGCGGCTCGTCATCCACTTCCACGAAGTGATCGGTGAGCGCTGAACCATGGAACTGGCCAAGACCTTCCTGCTGTTCGTCGTCACCGCCGTCGCCGAGATCCTCGGGTGCTATCTGCCGTATCTCTGGCTCAAGCAGGACAAGTCCGCGTGGCTGCTCGTGCCTGCGGCCGGCAGCCTGGCGCTCTTCGCCTGGTTGCTGACCTTGCATCCGACCGCTGCGGGCCGCGTCTACGCGGCCTATGGCGGTGTGTACATCGGCGTGGCGATGGTCTGGCTGATGCTCGTCGACAAGGTCAAGCCCACGCCCACCGACTGGATTGGCGTGGCCGTCAGCCTGGTGGGAATGGCGATCATCATCCTGGGGCGCCGGCCGGCGGCCTGATCCGCGCCGTGACGCTCAGGGCTGGCCGATCGTCAAGGTCCCATCCTGTGCGTTGCCCGGCTCCCCGCTGACCGTGCGGCGATCGACCTGGCCCTCGCAGCCGCGCGCGCTGCATTGGTAGGCGACCAGCCGCAGCGGCTTGCCGGCTTTCGGCTCCGAGCGCTCGACCACGCGCAGCGTGAGCGTGCCCGCGGTAGCGCCCGACACCAGCGAGTCGCAGCCCGTCCAGTACCCGACGAAGCGATGCGCCGTCGCGCCCGGCGCCGCGCCGTTGAAGGGCACCAGCACGACGCTGATCCAGCGCTGGAAGGTGCCGCTCTTGCCCACGCCCGCGTGCGAGAACTCCAGGCAACTGCCCCAGCGCTGACCGCCCGCCATCACGCGGTACGCGTCGGTCGGCGTCCAGTCCAGGTCGGGCAGGGCGTCGCCGCCCGGCGCCTTGTGCTCGACGACCTGCAGCCGCTGGCCGCCCTCGGCGCGCGCGAACCCGCCCTTGTCACGGTCGATGCGCAACTCGTCAGCATCGACGAAGCAGCCCTGGGGGCCGCACCAGCCTTCGGTCTTGATCGGGGTCAGCGTCGCCGCCGTGGCTGGACCGCGGAGCAGGTCGCGCAGCTCGGTGGCGTTCTTCGCCAGGGCGTCGGCCTGGGCGGCGCAGGCGGCGAAGGCCGAGCAGGCCAGGGCGATCGCGGCGAGGGCAACGGGACGCTGGGGGCGCATCAGTCGTATTCCTTGTTGTTGGTGGCCTTCACGAAGTCCGCGTTGTACTTCCAGAAGATCGTGCCGCCATAGGCGGCGGTGGACTCGTATTTGTAATCCCATTTGCCGCGCAGCTTCGTCTTCTGCCCTTGCGCGTTGCGCCACCACTCTTCGCCGGGGACGTCCTTGTCCTTGATGTCGTAGATGTTGTGCTTCGGGTCGGTGATGTGGATGCCGGCCTTGACCTTGGGATGCTTGTCGTAGTTGGACTTGATGTCGGCGCCGTCCCAGAAGTAGGCGCCGTTCGAGTAGTCCGTGCCGCTGGGATCGAGCGCGTTGCGCGCGCCACGCACGGCGTCGTTCATGCCGGCGTCCTTGGCGATCTCCTCGGCGCTGGCCTTGATCAGCTTGCCGTGGCGCTGGTTGCCGTCATGCGCGGCGAAGGCGAAAGTCTTGTCGGCCTTGATGAAGGCGCTGATCGTCTTGTAGCCGCGGGCCTTCTGCTGGCGCACCAGCACGTTGGCGATGGCGGCCATCTCCTCGTAGACGTTGCCGGTCGAGCCCTCGCCATAAGCGACGGCGGCCAGTGCGCGGGTGTCGTCATCGATGGCCGGCGGCTTGTCTCGCGGCGCGGTGCCGACCGGGGCCGGCAGCGGCGACGCGGCGCGCACCAGGGTGCCGTCGTCGATGTCGAAGCAATTGGCGCCGGCGCCAAGCGGCCCGGGAATGCGGCAGGCAGGCATGGAAATCTCCTGGATACGACCCCGGAGGCCGCGGGCAGCGCAAGTCCTGCCCCTGATGCGGATGGGGAGGATGGACGGTAACGGGCGCAGGGCGGCGGCCAAAGTGACTTTCGCCTCTTTTGCGCGCGATAGGCGCCCCCTACCGTGTCGGCCAGGGAGATCCTGGAAGACCTATGGCCTCACCGTTCCGCCTCAAAACCGCCTTGCCCGACGACGTCCTGCGCGTGCATTCCTGCACTTCGCGCGAGGGCCTGAGCGAGGCAGGAGACACCACGCTGACGCTGCTGAGCGAGCGCAAGGACATCCTGGCCTCCGAGCTGCTGGGCAAGCTGGCTACCTTGACGATCGCGCTGCGCGAGGACGCGCCGCGCCACCTCAGCGGCTATGTGACGCGCTTCGCGCAGCGGGGCTTCGAGGGCAAGCACTGCGTCTACGAGATGCAGCTCAAGCCGTGGCTGTGGCTGCTGTCGCGCACCGCGGACTGCCGCATCTTCCAGGAGATGTCGGTGCCGGACATCGTCAAGCAGGTGTTCGAGGACCATCCGGTGGCGCGCTACGAGTTCAAGCTGCTGCGCCCGTACCGGACCTGGAACTACTGCGTGCAGTACCGCGAGACCGACTTCAACTTCGTGGCGCGGCTGCTGGAGCACGAGGGCATCTACTGGTACGTGGAGCACGACGAGAGCGGCCACAAGGTGGTGCTGTGCGACTCGGCCAGCGGGCATGACGCGAAGCCGGGGTGTGAGTCGCTGCCGTTTTATGGCTCGGAATCGCAGGGCGCGCCGCAGCTGGAGTACGTGCAGGGCTGGAGCGGCGCGCAGTGCGTGCGGCCCGGCAAGGTGGTCATCACCGACTACGACTTCCAGAAGCCGTCCAGCGCGCTGGAGACCAGCCAGATGGTCAAGCGCGACTACGACCTGTCGGACGGCGAGATCTTCGATTACCCGGGCGGCTACATCCAGACCGGGGACGGCTCGCAGTACGTGGAGGACCGGCTCGACGAGCTGCAGAGCAGCCATGAGACCTATGAGGGCACGACCAATGCGCAGGGCGTGCAGACGGGCCACCTGCTGGCGCTGACGCGGCATCCGCGCGACAGCGAGAACGCGCAGTACCTGGTGACTGGCACGCAGCTGGCGCTGCACCAGGCGGCCAATGAATCGGGCTCGGGCGAGACCTCGCTGCGCTGCAGCTTCAGCTGCATCCCGGCGCAGCAGCAGTTCCGGCCGGGGCGTCGCACGCCCAAGCCGCTGGTGTCGGGGCCGCAGACGGCCATCGTGACGGGGCCGGCGGGCGAGGAGATCCACACCGACAAGTTCGGGCGGGTGAAGGTGCAGTTCCACTGGGACCGGCGGGGCAAGCGCGACGAGCGCAGCTCGTGCTGGGTGAGCGTGGCGCATCCGTGGGCGGGGTCCAACTTCGGCGGCATCCACATCCCGCGCATCGGGCAGGAGGTGATCGTCGGCTTCATCGAGGGCGATCCGGACGCGCCGATCATCATCGGCCGCACCTACAACGGCGAGAACCTGCCGCCGTGGGACCTGCCGGCCAACGCGACGCAGAGCGGCTTCCTGACGCGTTCGACCAAGGGCGGCAGCTACGGCAATGCCAACGCGATCCGCTTCGAGGACAAGCAGGGCGCCGAGCAGCTGTGGATCCACGCGGAGAAGAACCAGGACATCGAGGTCGAGAACGACGAGACGCACTGGGTCGGCCGGGACCGGACCAAGACGATCGACCGGCATGAGACGGTGTTCGTGAAGGGGAACCGCACGGAGACGGTCGACCTGGACGAGACGATCACGGTGCATCAGAACCGGACGGAGCGGGTGGACCTCAACGAGACGATCTCGATCGGGGACAACCGGTCGGTGACGATCGGGGGAATGAAGACGGAGACGGTTGCGCTGGCCAAGGCGGAGACGATCGGGCTGGCGAAGGCGCTGACCATCGGATTGGGCTATCAAACCACGGTCGGCGCCATGATGAACACGACCGTGGCATTGAGTCAGACCGCGCAGATCGGACAAAACAAGAGCACCAACGTCGGCAAGAGCTACGCGATCACCGCGGGGGACGAGCTGTCCATCAATGTTGGCAAGGCGAGCCTCACGATGAAGAAGGACGGCACGATCATCATCAATGGCCACAGCTTCAGCCTGGGCACCACCGCTGAACAGACGTTCAACGCGGACGGCGAGGTGACCGTGAAGGGCAAGAAGATCCTGGAGAACTGACGTGGAGCGAGTCGACTTTCCGGCGCATGGCGCCGAGGAGGCCTCACAGGAGGCATCCCCGTTCCATGCGCTGCTGAGCCAAGGGGCGCAGGTGGCGGCGTTGCCGGCGCCGGGCCAGGTAGTCATCGGCACGCTGCAGACGACACCCGTGATGGGTTCGGCGGGCGCGGCGCTGGTGCCGGGGTTGGGCGTGGTGGGCGTCGCTCACAGCCTCGTGCCGCTGACACCGGCGCAGGAGGGGCGAGGTGTGGCGCTGAGCGTCCTTGCGGACGGCTCGGCCATCGTGCTGGGGCTGCTCTGGAATGGCGCCGGGTCGGAGCATTCCCTGGAACTGCCGGATCGGCAGCCAGAGGCCCGGCCGGAAGGGATCGAAATCACGGTCGACGGCCATCGCGAGGTGATCGAGGCCGCTGAAGAGCTTGAGTTGCGCTGTGGTGAGGCGTGCATCGTGCTGACGGCCGATGGCCGCATCCAGCTCCGCGGGACCTACATCACGAGTCATGCGAGCGCGACGCAGCGCATCGTCGGCGGGTCGGTGCACGTGAACTGAGGGTGGCGCAGAGATGCAGGTACACGTAGGGTCGAAGCATCTGGCCACCGATGTCTCGGTGGCGCTGGATGCGAGCGGCAGGGAGCATCTCGTGGTCATCGCGAAGGCGACGTGGAGCATCCCCGAATGGGGACAGCGGCCGCGGCCGCTGGCGCCTCGTCCCATCGTCTCAACAGACGACTACTTTGGGGATCCCGGCGAGAGCGCAATGAGGTACGGCGCCGATGCGGCCCGCTACAAGCCGCAGTGCGACGTGATCTTCGACGCCACTGCGTATAGCGCCGCCGGCGCGCCGGTCACCACGCTGCTCGCAGGCTGGCAGGTAGGCGCGCTTGCCAAGCAGGTGCGGGTGATCGGCCCGCGCGTTTGGTCTGCTTCCCTGGAGCCTGGGGCGCCGGCGCCCTTCGATCGCATGCCCATCCGCTACAGCCTGGCCTTCGGAGGAACGCGCTGGTCCGACGACGGCGGGCGGCATGCGGAGTCGTTGCTGTCCAATCCCGTGGGACTGGGCTTCGCAGGACCGGATACGCTGCGGCAGATGGTTGGACAACCATTGCCGACGCTGGAGGCCGTCGACGATCCGGTGCGCCGGCCCGATGGCTCCCATCGAAGTCAATCCTTCGGGCCCATTGGTCGGCATTGGATGCCGCGCAAGACTTTCTCCGGCACCTATGACGAGCATTGGCGCCGTGAGGTTTTCCCCTTCCTGCCCGACGACTTCGACGAAGCATTCAACCAGGTGGCGCCGCCCGACCAGCAGATGCCATATCCGGTCGGTGGCGAGGAGGTCGTCCTCACGCGCTTGATGCCACATGTCGCCGGCGAAACCGAGCGGCGCTTCTTTCTTCCGAAGCTCGACCAACCTGCAGTCCGCATCCTGCGCACGGACTATTCGCAGGAGCGTTTGAAACCGGTGGTCGATACCCTGTTCTTCGAGACAGACGCGGTGATTGATGAAGAGACCGGACGACGAGGACGTTTCACCGCGGTCTGGCGCGTCGCTACTCCCATCCGGCGCCGCATTCAGGAGTTCAGCGCGGTCACCGTTGGACCGGTTGATGAGGCTTGGTGGGCGGCGAAGGCGTCGGGTCAGGCGGATGGCGCCTGCGTGGGATGTGGCGAGGCGAAAGCGCCGGCATTGGCAGGCGACCTCGAGGAGGTCGACTGATGGATCGAGCGCGTTCTGAACTGCGCGTGGTCTCGGCGGGCGTCTGTTGCGCCCTGGGCCACGAACTTGCCGCCGCGGGGCCGGCTATTGCCGCCAATCTCGATGCGTTCGGTACAGCCGGTTTTCTTACCGATACGGGAGTGCCCATCCCTGTCGCTGCGTTGCCCTCGGGGCGGGTGTGGGGTGTGTCGAGATTGGCACATTGGGCCGCTTGGGCCGTCCGGGACTGCCTTGTGAACGCATATCCCGGCCTTACGCAGGAGGGCCTGATTGGTATCGCCAGATCCTGCGCACTGCTGCTGCTTACGCCGACCGCGGAGGCGCTGGAGGATCGCGACATCACCGTCGACGGCCTACCCGAAGCGGTGGCCAATCTTTTGGGCTTGCAGTTCTCCAATGCCACGCGCGTGCTGCCGTTTGGCGAAGCGGGCCTGAGCAAGGCCTTGGACCAAGCCGCGGCGCTACTGGAGCACGCACCAGAAGGACGTGTGCTGCTGGTGTCGGCGGACAGCCTCCTGGATGTGCAGTTGATAGAGCGGATGGTCGAGGAAGAACGTCTGCGGGTACCGGGCTCGGATCGCGATGGCTTCACGCCGGGCGAGGCCGCTGCGGCGGTGTTGTTGGAAAACCCATTGCGCCCCGGGCCTGCCGGGATCGTCGGCCAGGCCGATTTCCGATTGCTTGGCTGGGGGGGCGCGGAGGAAGCGGCCCGGTGGAACAACGGGCTTCCCAATCGGTCGCAGGGGCTGACAAGGGCTGTCCGTGCCGCCTTGGGAGCCGCGCATGTGACGATGGCCGATGTCGACTACCGTCTCTCGGACCAAAACGGCGAGACGTTCCTGGTGCGCGACGCCGCCAATGCGATGACGCGTCTGATGGCGGATGTCGATCCTGATCGGTCGCCTGTGCTGATTACGCTGGCCGACAAAATTGGTGATGTGGGAGTCAGTGTCGGCGTGGTCGGAATTGCCTTGCTCCATTACCTTTCCAACCGGCCGGCGTTCTGTCCCGGACAGCTTGGTCTCATTCATCTCGCGCAGGACGATGGTCTGCGCTGCGCAATCGTCCTCGGCACCCTGCCGATGGCGGCTTGAAGGAAGCAAATGGACACGCGTGTCTTTGCAAACGGCTCGGAGGTCTGCTCCAAGGCTGCGGACGGAACGTCCCAGGTCGCCGTCGACCCGTGCTGGAGCCCACCGGCGCCGAGCGCCGGTCCAGTCGTGATCGTCTATGCCAATACGGCCTTCTCCAACCAGTTGCAGAAGGGCAGCAGTACGGTTTTCATCTGCGGCACGCCGCTCGCCTTGCGCGACAAGTCCTTCCTGGCAAACAGCACTGGCAACGAGCCGGCGACGCAGCAGTTCGCCAAAGGCGTGTCGAGCGGCGTCATCAAAGGCAAGGCGTACTTCGTGGACTGGTCGCCGGACGTGAAAGTCGAGGGACTCAACGTGTGCCGGCATTTTGACCCGATGACTCACAACCACGGCTGACGACGGAGCGACCGGGAATGAGCGCCAACACGCCCACCACGTATTACAAGGATTCGTCCGCCGTCGCGGCCGCGTGCAAGAAGGACTTCGAGAAGATCGAAAAGGCCTGTGCGAAGGATGACGACACGAAGCCAAAGTCGCGGCCCACATTCAAGAAGCTGCTGGGATCGAAGTACAAGAATCACAGCGGAACGCTGAGCAAGGGCGGGACCGACAACAAGTCCTGGATGGCGGATCACTGCGATTTCCTGTGGATTCCGCCGGGGCCGAATTCGCATGATGAGTTTTTGAAGAAGCTGGACAGCTTGAAGGACGACTTGGCCGAGGTTGTCGACACGAAGCTAGCATCCGCGATGGACGCGGCGAAGGAGAAGCTCAAACAGGAAGCGATCGACATGGCCAAGAAGAAGGCCGGTCAATCTGCGGCGCGAGCAGGGACGAGGTGGTTTGTTGGCGCGAGCGGTGCCGCCGTAGGCGGTGTCGGAGGACTCGTGACCGAGGGAATTGCGACAGTCTGGAATCTTTGGGATATGGCGAGCACAGGCTGGGATGTCGCAAAGACCGGCTACAACGCCTATCAAGAACTCGGTGCCTTGGATGACATGGTGAAGGAGTTCAAGAGCGTTGGTAACGAACTGGAACGACTGGGCCAGCAGGCAAAGGCTGATCCGCAACGCGCGATCGCGGACTTCATGGCCGGCGCGGCGAAGCTCAATCCCTGCATGCGAGCCAGACGCTGCTCCCTGGTTCCTAAAGGGAAGGCTAACAACCTGTCGGGCGACGGCTGCTGCCCAGGCCAAACCGGACATCACCTCATACCAGACGCGGCCGTCAAAGATGCCGGGTGCCCGGGTTATGACTACGAAGCCGCTCCAACAGTCTGTGCGGAGGGGACCGGCAACAGCCATGGTGGGTCGCACCAGAGGCTCCACGATGTGCTGGATCGTCGAATGCGCGAACACAAGGAACGGCGCGGAACGAATCAGATCTCATACGCCGATTACCGGACACAGGCGATGATGGCGTTCTACGAGACATTTCCGGAGTCCGGTTGCAGCCGCAAATGCTTGCAAGCCCAACTCGACGCGCATTACAAGTGCTCCGGTAAGTCTCTCTCGGCCGCGTCCGGCAAGGGCGGCGGAGCGACAGGCGGAAATACTGGCAGCCGTTAAGGAGAGTGTGTTGCTGCGAATTGAGGACTACAAGGCGTACTTCGAAGGGTTCGGCATCCGGGATGCAGTGCTACGGGACCGCAACATTCTGGTGTTCATTGCACTGCAGGATTGGGATGACGCCAAGCCAAGGCCTTTCGAGGAAGAACTGAAAACACGCTACATCTGCTATTTCCGCGACGAGGATCGATGGGGGGCAGATCATCTGGAGGGTTTTGCGGGATTGATGGCCGGGGCTTCGCTCAAGCCCTTATTCCAGAACGTCTGTGTGGATCGCTCCGGACAGGTATACGTCAAGGGTAGCGGCGCGTCCGAAACCGAGAGGAAGATCCCGGGTGGCATGGGACAAGGCCCCAAGCGTGGGAGCGTTCGCAATATCAAGCAATTGAACGGCTGGCTGTTTGGCTGCGGAAGCCCGCGTAGCCTGTTCAAGCGTACTGGCCGCGAGCACTGGGAGGAGGTCGGCCCTCTGCCGCCAGAAGGCCGCGGCGAAACCGGCTTCCAGGATTTCGACGGTTTCTCTGAATCCGATATCTACGCGGCGGGTGGCAAAGGCGACGTTTGGCGCTATGACGGGACTGCATGGCACAAGATCGCCTTCCCATCCAATATGTGGATCGAATCGGTTTGCTGTGGCGAAGACGGGTACGTCTACATCGGCGCGCAGTCGGGTACGGTCTATCGCGGTCGCGGTGATCAGTGGATGATGATTCATCAAGGCGATCTGAGCTTGCCGTTCCGCGACATGGTCTGGTTCAAGGACCGCGTCTACGCGACGAACGACTACGGCCTCTGGGAGATACACGAAGGCCGGCTGCAGCCCAGCCAAGCCCCCATTGAGATCACCAACTGCGCGGGCAATCTTTCCGTCGCTGATGGAGTGATGCTGATGGCGGGCGCTTACGGCGCTGCGCTGCATGACGGTCAGTCGTGGTCACGCCTTTTCAGCATCGCCGAGCTGGCTCGCCAGGCCCAGGGCGGATGAGCACAGTGCTGCGTCTGGAGGAGCGGCCGCCGATCATCGCGGCGGTGGTGCGGCGTCACGTTGAGGACGCGGCGTTCTACTGGTCGCAACTCGATGGATCGATCGATTCGCCGCAGCTTGGCGCCGAACGGGCTTCGCAGTTCGCTGCCTTGCTCACCGCCCATCTCGAGGGCGTGCGAGCTGGGAAAGAGGCGGCAGCGGCGATGGCGTTGCAAGCGCTTGAGCGGTGGCGCAAGCCGGGAGAGGCTTTCGTCGCCTGCGTCGCGGCGCTGTCGCTGGAGGGGGAGGGACGCATCGCCGCGATCGAGGCAGTTCTTCGGCAGGTCAGGCTCCGGCCGGATCTTCTGGTGCGCGGGGCCGTATCGGCGCTCGCCTGGGCATCACCAGCGGCGACCCGCCGATGGCTGGCCACAGTCACCAGCCTCTCCGACCCCGTAGACCTTGTCATCGCGTTGCGAGGCAGTGTCTTGATGCGAGGCACCGTCGCCGACCTTGAAGCCTTCGTTGTCCATGCTTCTCCTCACGTGCGTGCTGCCGCCTGTCGGTGTGCAGACGCCGCGATGATCCCGGCACTCCAACGCCTTTGCGCGGACGAAGCGCTCGCCGTGCGCGCGGAGAGTTGCATCGCGCTTGCCCGGCTTCTGGACGCCGAGGCGGACGAACACCGAATGGCTGCCGCATCGCGCCTCTGGCAATGCGTGGCCGAGCAGGTGGCCTATCGCGAGCGCGCCAGTGGATGGGATCTCGTTCAAGCCGATCGCCGATTGAATCGATGGGTCCGCCATCTGGCGCAGTTGGCGCCCGTTGGGCATCCGGGAATGCGTGAGCTGGTGCGGCGTCTTCCCCCACGGGTGGGACTGACAGCGATGCTTCACCATGGCGACATCGCGCTGCTCGATCTTGTTGTGCATCGCATGGCGGACGACGAACAGGCGCGCTGGGCTGGATGGGTCTGGCACTGTCTCACCGGCGTTGACCTGTTGGCTGAGGGACTGGCGCTCGACGAGCCGCCTTTGGACCTCGATGCACGTATGACGCCGGGACGCAGAGATGCGGACCTCGGGCTGGTGCTGCCGGATCGTGATCGGGTGGCAGCGCATCCGATGAACAGACTGCGGCTTGGTGATGGCAGACGAGCACTGCTGGGCCGCCCGGCGGGGGAACACGAACTCAAGCAGATCGTTGACCCCAAAGCCGACTTGCCGCAGGGGCTGCGATTTGTTGCGGCGAATGCCCTGAATCGAATCCAGTCCGAGGCGGAGTTGAACATCCGAGCGCGGCCCGACGTGCAGCGGTCGACGCTTCAATCCCTGGGAATCTCCTGAGCATGCCTGCGTTTGATCCTTGGAACGATGCCGAGCTACTCGGCCGACACCTCGCACGGGAGGATGCTGAACTGCTCGTGGTGATCGGTGCGGAGGGCTGGTGTGAAAAATGCAAGCGCCTCCGCCCGGCGTTCGAGACGCTTTGTCAGGCGGGCATGCCGTCGCAAGTGGCGTGGATGTGGCTTGATCTGGAGGACCATCACGAGTTCCTTGGGGAATTCATTCCGCCGGATCTGCCCCTGTTGCTGCGCTGGCGCAAAGGACTCTGTGTCCAGGCGGCCGTGGTTGAAGACATTGCACTCGATGCGGCGCCGAACGAACGCGTCAAGCTGCGACCGATGCACATCGAAGGCACCGGGGTGAGCGATCCGAACCAGGGTGAAGCGGTGGAGCTGCCCGCACTCTGGGCGGAGTTCGTCGCGGAGACCTGGGCCGAGGGCTCGCCGAGTCGCTGATCTTGGCGTCGATCGTCTTGGCTTCGCTGCGCGGCGCGGATTCCAGGTTCGGATTCAACGAAGGCACTCCACATGAGCTGGAAGCTGGCGTTCCCCTTCGCGCATGACTACCCGGTCATCACTCTTGCGGACATCCTCGCTTTCGAGGGACGCAATCAGCTGAAGCTGCCCGCCGACTATGCGGCGTATCTGCTGGCGCACCGTGGCTCTTCACCGATGTTCCAGAACGAGGACGGACGATTCCGGGCCGTCGAGTTCGATGTGGATTGGGAAGGGAAGGCAGCCAAGAGCTACGGAGATCGGTGCGGTCTGGAGAGCACCTTCAGCATCTTCGAAGGCAAGGACATTGAATCGCCGTACAAGGGCGGATGCGACCTGGACGACAACATTGTCTGGAACAAGCATCTCCATCCGCCGGGCCTGCTGCCGATCGGCATGGACGCCGGCAACTCGCTGTTCCTGTTGGGCGTTGAGGGGAAGTTGGCGGGGCAGGTCTTCTTCCTGTCGACCTTCCACATCCCGTCTCCCATGTCTGACGACCACATCGGTTTCATTGCCGATTCCTTCACCGCCTTCCTTGCGGCCGCGCGCCCGATGAACCGTGATGACTGAACTCACCCTGGACCTCTGGGCCGTGCTCTCCCTCCTGGTCGGTCAGGCGCCCCTCGATGCGCCGAAGCTGGCCTACACGCTGCAATCGCCGGTGGTCCAACGCGACATTCACAACGCCTGGACCGATGGCTTCTTTGGCGGGCCGGTGACGCTCGCAGACGGCGTGCGGATCGAGGAAGCCTTTCTGCGCGTGAGCCGGCGCGATCCGTCAAACGCCTGGGGCCTCGTGCTGAAGATCGGTGGCTCCTGCGTGCCGCGCGCGGAGGTGCTTCGTCGCCATGAGGGGCTCGCGATCACCGGCCATCCCCGCGGCGCCTCCCTGAACGAAGAAACCCACTGGTCCCGCCCTACGCCCTGGGGCAAGCTGGGCTTCGGCTTCGCCGAGCGCCGCGAGGACTGCCTGAGTTCCATCCTCATCGCCGGACCCGCCTGGTGAGCGCCACGACGCGTTATCGTTCGTCTCCATGACCGACACCCACGCCACCGCCCCCCTGTCGCTCCCCGAGCTCCCCCGCCTGCTCGGCCTCACCGAGGTCGACGCGCCGCTGATCGCCGCGATCCTCGCGCACACCACGCCCGCCGGCGCACCGGCGCCGACCGAGCTCTCCCAGAAGCGCAAGAAGGAGATCCGTGCCGGCTTCGTCCTGCTCAAGGAACTCGGCGTCGTGATGTCCTTCACCCCGCGTGAAACCCACGCCGTGGACTTCGGCGAGCCGCTGGGGCCCGGCACCCACGTGCTCAGCGCGCTCTTCTACTACCCCGAGGGCAGCGAGGAAGTCGAGCCCTATGCCGGCGACGCGCCTTTCGCATCGGCACCGGTCGAGACCCGCGAGCAGGCGCTCGCCGCCTACGGCACGCCGTCCGATGGCGAAGAGGAGGAGGGCATCGTCGAGTGGGAGCAGTGGCAGCTCGAGGACCGCGAGCTGACCGCCGACTACGCCGACGACGGCGCCGTGCTGACCCTCACCGTCGCGCTGCCGCTGTCGCTCTGACCCGCCGCGCCCGCCGCAGGAAGGCGCCCCCGGAATGCGCCGCTGTGGCGAAGATGACAACGTAGTCATACGACGTTACCCATTCTCACCAGCCCTTGCGGGCGAGGCTTCGACACTGCTGGCGTTCCCTGTCCCTCAACTTCATGGGCCAACGTCATGCATCCAGTTCCCCGTCGCTTCGTTCAGCGTGCCAGCCTCGTGGCGATGGCCTTCGGGGCCGTCGCGCCCGCCTATGCGGCCCTGAGCCTGAACGTGGCCCAGGACGTCTGGTCGGGCGGCTTCTGCTCGCGGGTGACCGTCCGCAATCCCGGCACCACCGCCAGCGGCGCCTGGACGCTGCGCTTCGAGCTGCCCAGCGGCCAGATGAACGGCTCCTGGAACGGCACCTTCAAGCTCGAGTCGGGCACGACCTTCGCCGTCACCGGCACCAGCTGGAACTCGCCGGTCGCGCCGGGCCAGAGCTTCGAGGTCGGCTTCTGCGGCACCGGCACCGCGCCGAATAGCGCCTCCTTCCGAATCTCGGAGGCCGGTGCGCCGGCACCGGCTCCCGCTCCGGCACCAGCTCCGGCTCCGGCTCCGGCTCCGGCTCCGGCTCCGGCACCGGCACCGGCACCGGCACCGGCACCGGCACCAGCGCCAGCGCCCTCCAGCGACCTCTCCGTCCCCGCGACGGGCCAGTTCAAGCTGCCGTTCAGCGTCGCCACCGATGGCCGCATCCTCGACAGCCAGGGCGTCGCCGTGTCGATCCGCGGTGTCAACTGGTTTGGTTTCGAGACGCCGGACCTCGTCGCCCACGGCCTGTGGCAGCGCAACTACAAGGACATGATCGGCCAGATGAAGGACCTGGGCTTCAACGCGGTCCGGCTGCCGTTCTGCCCGGCGACGCTGCGCTCCACCGGCCGCCCCAGTGGCGCGCTGAACACCAGCGTCAACCCCGACCTGGCCAACAAGACGCCGCTGCAGGTGCTGGACCGCATCGTCGCGGAGTTCGCGACGCGCGGCTTCTATGTCCTGCTCGACCATCACCGGCCCGACTGCAACGCGATCTCCACGACGCCCCAGATTCCCGGCTACACGCTGGACCAATGGGTCGCCGACCTGCAGTTCGTCGCCGATCGTTACCGCAACGTGCCCAACGTCTTCGCCGTCGACCTGAAGAACGAGCCGCACAGCACGGGCGGCAGCGGCGCCTTCTGGGGCACCGGCGACATCAACAACGACTGGAAGCTCGCCGCCGAGCGCGCCGGCAGCGCAGTGCTCGCCACCAATGCCAAGCTGCTGGTCTTCGTCGAAGGCGTGTCCGACAACGGCGGGCGCTGCGAGAACCCCGATGCCCACTGGTGGGGCGGCAACATCGAGCCCTCGGCCTGCTATCCGATCGACGAGACGAAGATCCCGCGCAACCGCCTGGTCCTGTCGCCCCACATCTACGGCCCGTCGGTGAGCGGCCAGCCCTATTTCGGCGACGGCACCGGTTTCCCCAACAACATGCCGGCGATCTGGCAGAACCAGCTCGGCCGCTTCATGGGCAAGAACGCCGTGGTGCTGGGTGAGTTCGGCGGACGCTTCACCGACAAGGACCGCCAGTGGCAGGTCAAGTTCGTCGACTGGCTGAAGTGCAAGGGCGTGCGCAACTTCTTCTACTGGTCCTGGAATCCGAACTCCGGCGACACCGGCGGCATCCTGCAGGACGACTGGCAGTCCGTCTCGCTCGACAAGTACAACAACCTGAAGCGCCTGTGGGACGGCTCCGCCGTGGACACCAACGTCTGCCGGTGAACCCACCGAGCGGGCGGGGAGGGCGCGGCGGCGTCGCCCGCCCGGCACCGTAGCGCGCGCCGCCGGCGGCGTCTGTGGCGTCACCCACACTGGTGACACGCCGTCGCCGGCTGATTCACCCCTTTACAAGGGCGCGTCGCGCGAATGACTTTGGTCGCTTCCGGCGCTCCTCGCACCGGCCTACCGTGAAGCACCACTCCCCGGGTCCCCTCCGGTCCGCCCATGGCCAGTCCATTCCGCCTCAAGACCGCGCTCGGCGACGACGTCCTGCGTGTCCACGCCTGCGCGTCGCGCGAGGCGCTGAGCGACCTCGGCGAGACCACGCTCACGCTGCTGAGCGAGCGCAAGGACATCCGCGCCGCCGAGCTGCTCGGCAAGGCCGCCACCTTGACGATGGCGCTGCGCGACGACGCGCCGCGCCAGCTGGCCGGCTACGTCACGCGCTTCGCGCAGACCGGCTTCGAGGGCCGGCACACCGTCTACCAGATGACGCTGCGGCCCTGGCTGTGGCTGCTCACGCGCACCGCGGACTGCCGCATCTTCCAGGAGATGACCGTCCCCGACATCGTCCGGGCGGTCTTCGACGACCACCCCGTCGCGCGCCACGAGTTCAAGCTGATGCGGGCCTACCGCCCCTGGACCTACTGCGTCCAGTACCGCGAGACCGACTTCAACTTCGTCGCCCGCCTGCTCGAGAACGAGGGCATCTACTGGTACTTCACCCATGACGAGGCCGGCCACACGCTGGTGCTGACCGACGCCGCCTCGGCCCACGACTGCGCCCCTGGCTGCGAGTCGCTGCCGTTCTACGGCAGCTCCGCCAACGTGCCGCCGGAGCTGGAGTACGTCGACGCCTGGATCACGCAGGAGAGCCTGAAGCCCGGCAAGGTCGTCATCACCGACTTCGATTTCGAGCGGCCCTCCAGCTCGCTGGAGAAGCAGCAGGACCGCACCCGCGACTACGACCTCTCCGACGGCGAGGTCTTCGACTATCCCGGCGGCTACCTGCAGGCCGGCGACGGCGCGCAGTACGCGGAGGACCGCCTCGACGAGATCCAGACCGCCTACGCGCGCTTCGACGGCGACACCAACGCGCAGGGCGTGCGCACCGGCCATCTGCTGTCGCTGGAGCGCCATCCGCGCGACGACCAGAACGCCAAGTACCTGGTCACCGGCACGACCATCCAGATGCGGCAGGCCGCCAATGAATCGGCCTCCGGCGAGTCGGACCTGCGCTGCCGCTTCAGCGCCATCCCCGCCGACCAGCAGTTCCGTCCCGAGCGCCGCACGCCCAAGCCGATGGCGCCCGGCCCGCAGACCGCGATCGTCACGGGGCCGTCGGGCGAGGAGATCTTCACCGACAAGTACGGCCGGGTGAAGGTGCAATTCCACTGGGACCGCCGCGGCAAGCGCAACGAGAGCAGCTCGTGCTGGATCCGCGTCTCGCAGCCCTGGGCCGGCAAGGGCTGGGGCGGCGTGTCCATCCCGCGCATCGGGCAGGAGGTGGTGGTCGACTTCGTCGAGGGCGATCCGGACCAGCCGCTCATCACCGGCCGCGTCTACAACGCCGAGCAGATGCCGCCCTACGGCCTGCCGGCCGCCGCCGTCATCAGCGGCATCAAGTCCAAGACCCACAAGGGCGCGGCTACAACGAGCTGTCGATGGACGACACCGCCGGCAAGGAGATGATCACCATCCACGGCCAGTACGACATGGCCACGACGATCGAGCACGACCAGACCTCGACCATCCACAACAACCGCACCGACACCGTCGACGTCGACGATGCGGAGACGGTGGGCAACAACCAGACGCAGACGGTCGGCGTGGACCAGACGATCTCGATCGGGTCCAACCAGACGATGACGGTGGGCAGCAACCGCAGCAAGACCGTGGGCGTGGACGAGACGCTGACGGTCGGCGCCAACCAGGTCGAGAGCATCGGCGCCACGCGCACGCTGACCGTGGGCGCGGCGGACACGCAGAGCTTCGGCAGCACGCAGACGGTCACCGTGGCGCTGCTCAAGGCGGAGACCATCGGCGCGGCCTACGCGCTCACCGTCGGCGCGGCGATGAACCAGGCCATCGGCGCGGCGCTGATGCAGGAAGTCGGCGCCGCGAAGGTGGTGGCGGTGGGGGGCTTGAGCTCGGAGCAGGTCGGCCTGAGCAAGGCCGTGTCCGCCGGCACCCACATGAACCACGAGGCCGGCGCGAAGATGAGCCACAAGGCGGGCGCCAGCTATTCGGCGCAGTCGGGCTCGACGATGAGCTTCCAGTCGGGCGGCGACTACAGCGTCAACAGCAAGGCCAAGGCCGGCGTCGAGGCGGCGTCCGAGCTGGTGCTCAAGTGCGGCTCCGCCCAGCTGATCCTCAAGAGCAGCGGCGACATCACGCTCAAGGGCACCAGCATCACCATCCAGGGCAGCGGCAAGATCGGCATCAAGGCCGGGGGCAACCTCGACTTGAAGGGCTCGCCCAACATCAACCAGAACAGCTGAAGGAGGCGCGATGTCCAACCCCTTCGATCTTGCGCCGCTCATCGGTCAACCGCAGGCGCTGTGCCGCGGTGAAGTGGCCGAGGTGGACGACGAGGGCCACCTGCGCGTGCGGCTGCCCGGCGG
>NZ_VOSR01000350.1:0-10433 GCF_007997345.1 Mitsuaria sp. TWR114 | reverse complement strand
CTGACTCCGCTGACTCCGCAGCTTCGCATCCACGCCATGGCTTTGAACTTCCGTATCGGTGAGGGCTGGGACACCCACCAGCTCGTCGCCGGCCGCCCGCTGATCCTCGGCGGCATCACCATCCCGCACACGCACGGCCTGCTGGGCCATTCGGACGCGGACGCGCTCGCGCACGCGATCACCGATGCATTGCTCGGCGCCGCCGCGCTGGGCGACATCGGCAAGCTCTTCCCCGACACCGCCGCCGAGTTCAAGGGAGCGGACTCGATGGTGCTGCTGGCCGAGGCCTACCGCCGCGTGAAGGCGCTGGGCTGGGTCATTGGCAACGTCGACACGACCATCGTGGCGCAGCAGCCCAAGATGGCGCCGCACATCCCGGCGATGCGCGAGCGGCTGGCGCAGGTGCTGGACATCGACGCCGGTCAGATCAACGTGAAGGCCAAGACGGCCGAGAAGATGGGCCCCGTCGGCGAACTCAAGGCCATCGAGGCACGCGCGGTCTGCCTGCTGGTGCGCGACGCCTGAGCGTCCCGCCATGAACTCCCTCTCCCCGCTCGCGGGGAGAGGGCAGGGGTGAGGGGCCTCTCCCCGCAAGCGGGGAGAGGAAATGACTCAAACGCTGGCGCGCTTGAGCCGCAGCTGCGCGACGAAGCCGCTGTCGTCGGCGTTGGACAGGCGCAGGTGCGCGCCCAGGCGCTGCACCGACTTCTCGACGATCGCCAGCCCCAGCCCCGCGCCGGTCGCGGCGGTGCGCGCGGTGTCGCCGCGATAGAACGGGGTCGTCAGCTTGGACAGCTTGTCCGGCGGCACGCCCGGCCCATGGTCGCGCACCGTCAGCAGCACCCAGGCGCTGTCGGCTTCGGCGGTGACGTCCACGCGCGCGGGCTCGTCGCCGTGATGGCCGTAGCGGCGCGCGTTCTCGAAGAGGTTGAGCAGGATGCGGCCCAGCTCGGTCGGGTCGGTCCAGATGCGCAGCGCCGCGGACAGCCGCACGCTGATCACGATCTGCTGCGGGTCGCGGAAGCCCTGCGCCTCGCGCTCGACCAGCTCGCGCAGGTTGAGCGCCTGCAGCTGCAGCTCGCTGGGCCGCGCGTAGTCCATGAACTTGTTGATGATCGCGTCGAGCTGGTCGATGTCCTGCGCGATGTAGGTCCGCGCCTGCTCGTCGTTGACACTCATCTCGGCCTCGAGCCGCAGGCGCGCCAGCGGCGTGCGCAGGTCATGCGAGATGCCCGCCAGCATCACGCTGCGGTCCTCTTCCATCTTGGCCAGCTCGCGCGCCATCCGGTTGAAGCCCATGTTGACCTCGCGGATCTCGCTGGTCAGCGTGCTTTCGTCCAGGCGCGAGTCGTATTCGCCCTCGCGGATGCGGCTGGCGGCGATGGACAGCTCGCGCAGCGGCTGGTTGATCAGCCGCGCGATCGCGGCCGCGCCCAGCAGCGAGGCGCCCAGCGCGATCGCGATCCACCACCAGTTGCTGGAGATGTTGGCCTGCAGCGGCGCGGGATTGGTCTGCAGCCAGAACTGGTCGGGCCCGACGTCGAAGCGCACCCACAGCCCCGGCACGCCGTTCAGGCCGCTGGCCAGCACGGTCTGCGGCCCCAGCCGCGAGACCAGTTCCTTGCGCAGGCGCTGCGCGAAGGGAGAGTTCTCATAAGGGAGCCAGCGGTCGGTGGCCTCGGCCACCTCGACCGACACCGCCTCGCTGCGCGCGATCGACTTGACCACCGCGACCCGGTTGATGGCGTCGGTGCTGGACAGCGCCACCCGCGACAGGTTCACCAGGCCGGCCAGTTGCTGCGCGGCCTCGAGCGCCTTCGGTTCGGCCTCCAGGGCCTTGAAGGTCTGCTGCCAGGCCAGCACGCCCGCGGCCAGCAGCAGCGCGAAGGTGCGCCAGAACAGGTTGAGCGCCAGACGGGGAGGGGTCACGGGAATCGACGGCATTCAAGGGCTCGGCCGTCGGCCGTCGCCGGCCTCCGGACTTGCGCACGCGGCGCGGCGGGCGGGCGGCCGATCAGGCCGCCTCGTCGGGCACGAAGACGTAGCCCACGCCCCAGACGGTCTGGATGAAGCGCGGCTGCGCCGGGTCCTCTTCCAGCAGCTTGCGCAGGCGCGACACCTGCACGTCCAGGCTGCGGTCGAAAGGTTCGAACTCCCGGCCGCGGGCCAGCATCGCCAGCTTGTCGCGCGACAGCGGTTGGCGTGGATGCCGCACCAGTGCCTTCAGCATCGAGAACTCGCCGGTGGTCAGCGGCACCGGCTCGCCGTTCTTGGCCAGGCGGCGCAGCGCCAGGTCGAACTCGAACGGGCCGAACTGGACCGTCATCGGTTCCTTGGACGGCGCGCCCGGGGCTTCCGGCGGCGGGCGACGGCGCAGCACCGCATTGATGCGGGCCAGCAGTTCGCGGGGGTTGAAGGGCTTGGCCAGGTAGTCGTCGGCGCCAACCTCCAGGCCGACGATGCGGTCCACTTCCTCGACCTTGGCCGTCAGCATGATGATCGGCGTGTTGTCGCCCGCGGCGCGCAGCCGGCGGCAGATCGACAGGCCGTCCTCGCCCGGGAGCATCAGGTCCAGGACGATCAGGTCCACCGTCTCGCGGGTGAGCTGCTTGTTCAGCGCCTTGCTGTCCTCGGCCAGCAGGACCTCGAAGCCTTCCTGGGCGAGATAACGGCGCAGCAGGTCGCGGATGCGGGCATCGTCGTCCACGACCAGGATGCGGTTAGGGCGGGTTGTGCTTTGCATGGCGGCCACTCCGGAATTTGTAACAGCGGCACTGTAAGGGCAGTTTTCCCGCCTGTTTGCGGGATGCAGCAGTCCTTACTGGATGGTTACATCTTTTGTAACAGCGCCGTGGAGACCTCACAAGAGGTGGGTCGAATGGCCCAAAAGAGGGCCAAAAGAGGGGTGTAGCGCCGGTCAACCGTGACGGTTTCTTCACCCGTTATGCTGGCCTCCCCGAGGACTCTCCGTAGGAACCCGAATGATCCGAACCTCCAAGACGCTGACCCGTGCCCTGATCGCCGCCGGCGCGATCGCCCTGGTGCCAGCAGTTTCGAATGCCGAACCTGCGAAGACCGACGTCCTGGCGCTGAGCGCCTCCGCCACCACCGAGGTGGCCCGCGACCTGCTCCAGTTGCGCTTCTCCACGACGCGCGAGGGCAAGGAAGCCGCCGCGGTCCAGAACGAGCTCAAGCAGGCGCTGGACGCCGCGCTGGCCGAGGCCCGCAAGATCGCCAAACCGGGCCAAGTCGACCTGCAGGCCGGCAACCTGTCCGTCTATCCGCGCTACGGCCAGGTGAAGCCGGGCACGAGCGGCTCGCCGCAGATCACCGGCTGGCAAGGCAGCGTGGAACTGCTGGTGCAGGGCCGTGACATGGAAGCCATCTCCAAGCTGAGCGGCCGCATCCAGTCGCTGGCGATCGCCAACGTGAGCTACGGGCTGTCGCGCGAGGCGCGCGAGAAGGCCGAGAACGAGGTCGTGTCCCAGGCGATCGCCAGCTACAAGGCCAAGGCCTCGGTGTACGCGCAGCAGTTCGGCTACGCCGGCTACCGGATCGGCGAGGTCAGCGTGAACGCCGACCAGCCGATGCCGGTGATGATGGCCGCGGCGCCCCGTTTCAAGGCGATGGCCGCGGCCGCCGACGAGGCGCTGCCGGTCGAGTCCGGCAAGGCCACGGTGACGGTGAATGTCAGCGGCAATGTTGTGATGACGCGGTGATGGCTCGGTGGTGACCCGCTGATGACCTGCTGGGGGCGCTCCCCCTGAACGAAAAACGCCCGGCTCGACCGGGCGTTTTTCCTTGCAGCGGGGCTGCCCGGCTTACTGGGCGGTCCAGCCGCCGTCCATCGCCCAGGCTTGGCCGCGCACATTGACCGCGGCGTCCGAGCACAGGAACACCGCCAGCGCGCCGAGCTCTTCCGGCGTCGTGAACTGCAGCGAGGGCTGCTTCTCGGCCAGCAACTGGCGCTTGGCCTCGGCGGGGTCGAGCTTCTCCTTCTCGCTGCGCGCGTCGATCTGCTTCTGCACCAGCGGCGTCAGCACCCAGCCCGGGCAGATCGCGTTGACGGTGACGGGCAGCGTCGCGGTCTCCAGCGCCGCGGCCTTGGTCAGTCCGACCAGGCCGTGCTTGGCCGCCACGTAGGCCGACTTGCCGGCCGAGGCCACCAGCCCATGCGTCGAGGCGATGTTGATGACGCGGCCCCATTGCTTCTTCTTCATGCCGGGCAGGGCCAGCCGCATCGTGTGGAAGGCGGAGCTGAGATTGATCGCCAGGATCGCATCCCACTTCTCGGGCGGGAACTCGTCCACGTTGGCCACGTGCTGGATGCCGGCGTTGTTCACGAGGATGTCGCAGCCGCCGAACTGCTCATCGATATAGGCCATCATGGCTTCGATCTCGGCCGGCTTGCTCATGTCGGCGCCGTGATAACCGACCTTCACGCCCAGCGCCTCGACCTCCGCCTTCGGGCCCGCGTGGTCGCCGAAGCCGTTGAGCACGATGTCCGCGCCCTGGCGGGCCAGGGTCAGGGCAATCCCCAATCCGATGCCGCTCGTCGAGCCGGTGACCAGGGCCGTCTTTCCTTTCAGCATGCCGCGTCCTCTTCAGGGTTGTTAGGATGGGTGCAAAGGATACGAGCGATGTCTGAACCCTTGTTGAAAAAAGTCCAGGCGCTGAGCCCTTGCGGCCTGCACCAGGTCGCGTATTGGGAGTGGGGGCAGGCCGACAACCCGCGGGTGCTGGTCTGCGTGCACGGGCTGTCGCGCCAGGGGCGCGACTTCGACGTGATCGCCAGACGCCTGAGCAATCGCTTCCGCGTGATCTGCCCGGACGTGGTGGGCCGCGGGGAGTCGGAATGGCTGGGCGATCCGCGCAACTATCAGCTGCCGCAATACGTGTCCGACATGGTGACGCTGATGGCCCGCCTCGGCGCGCCGCAGGTGGATTGGCTGGGAACCTCGATGGGCGGGCTGATCGGCCTGGCGCTGGCGGCGATGCCGTCCAGCCCGATCAAGCGCCTGATCCTCAACGACGTGGGCCCGACCATCGAGTTCGTCGCGCTGCAGCGCATCGCCAGCTACCTGGGCCGGGCGCCGCAGTTCGAGAACTGCCAGCAGGGCGCCGACTACCTGCGTGGCATTTCGGAGGGCTTCGGCCCGCATACCGACGAGCAATGGCTGGCGCTGTCGCGCGCGATGTTCAAGCCGGACGGCGACCGCTGCCGGCTGCATTACGACCCGCGCATCGGCCAGGGCCTGGCCGGTCTGACGCCGGAGCTGGCCAAGGCCGGCGAGGCTCAGCTCTGGGCCGCCTACGACGCGGTCCGCTGTCCGACGCTGCTGCTGCGCGGGGCCGAATCCGACCTGCTCACGCGGGCGACGGCCGAGCTGATGACGCAGCGCGGCCCGCGCGCCGAGCTGCACGAGTTCCCGGGCGTCGGCCATGCGCCGACGCTGGTGCAAGAACAACAGATCCAGGTGGTGGAGCGATTCCTCGACCGCGGATGACGTCCCGGCGGCGGATCGCGCCGCGCGGACACGGATGAACGACGAATGAAGACGGAATTGGGGCTGCGGCAGGACCAGGCGGCGCCCATCGTGGCCCTGCTGGACGGGGACCTGCCTCATCGCTTGCCGGCCGCGCCGCCGCGCGCCGAGGAAACCGCGGACCCGGTGCGCCGGGCCCGCGCGTTCGCGGAGCCGCTGCTGGCGGACCATCGCCTGGGCACCGGCGAGCCCGCGCTCGACCATGCCGACGGCGTGGCGGCGATCCTGGCGGGCGTCGGTGCGGCGCCTTCGATGCAGGCCGCTTCCTACCTGGTCTACGCCGGCGACTACCTGAACAAGCCCGAGGAGATCGTCGCCAAGGCCTTCGGCGAGAGCGACGCGAGCCTGGTCGCGCACACGCGTCGCCTGGTGCAGATCCAGCGCGCGGCGCGCGAGGCGCGCGTCGAGGAGCAGCGCCGCCAGGAGCAGACCGAGCTGGTGCGCAAGATGCTGCTGGCGTTCTCGCGTGACCTGCGCGTGGTGCTGCTGCGGCTGGCGTCGCGGCTGCAGTCGCTGCGCTGGTACGCGGCGACGAAGACGCCGTGTCCGCGCGAGTTGGCGGCCGAGTCGCTGCAGGTCTTCGCGCCGCTGGCCAACCGGCTGGGCATCTGGCAGATCAAGTGGGAGCTGGAGGACCTGGCCTTCCGCTTCCTGGAGCCCGAGCACTACCACCAGCTCGCCAAGGGCCTGCACGAGAAGCGGGTCGAGCGCGAGCAGTCGGTGGAGTCGGTGCGCGCCGCGCTGGAGCGCGAGCTGCAGGCCCATGGCATCGAGGCGCAGGTGCAGGGGCGGCCCAAGCATCTGTACAGCATCTGGAAGAAGATGCGCGGCAAGGGGCTGACGCTCGAGCGCGTCTTCGACCTGCGCGCGCTGCGCGTGGTGGTGCCGGAGGTGGCGGATTGCTACGCGGTGCTGGCCAGGCTGCATGAACGCTACAAACCGGTCGATGGCGAATTCGACGACTACATCGCCCGGCCCAAGCCCAATGGCTACCAGTCGCTGCACACGGTGGTGATCGCGGCGGATGGCCGGCCGATGGAAGTGCAGATCCGCACCCGGGCGATGCATGAGCATGCCGAGCATGGTGTCGCCGCGCACTGGGCCTACAAGGAAGCCGGCACCAAGGGGTATGCCGGCGTCAGCGCCGCCGGCGAATTCGAGGAGCAGGTCGCGCAGGCGCGCAAGGCCGTGCTGCGGCAGCTGCTGGCCTGGGAGCGCGATTACGTCGCGGAAAGCGGCCCCAGCTTCGATGACCGCATCTATGTGTTCACGCCGCAGGCCAACGTGGTCGAGCTGTGCGCGGGCGCGACCGCGGTGGACTTCGCCTACGCGGTGCACACCGACCTCGGCCACCGCTGCCGCGGCGCCAAGGTCGACGGCCAGATGGTGCCGTTGAACACGCCGCTGCAGAGCGGGCAAACGGTGGAGATCGTCGCGCTGAAGGAGGGCGGTCCGTCGCTGGACTGGCTCAATGCGGAGCTGGGTTATCTGCAGAGCCAGCGCAGCAAGGCCAAGGTCCGTGCCTGGTTCAACGCGCAGGTGCAGTCGCAGACGATCGCCAAGGGCCGCGAGCTGGTCGAGAAACTGCTCCAGCGCGAGGGCAAGACGGCGATCAAGCTGGACGACCTGGCCGGGCGCCTGGGCTTCAAGAGCGCGGACGCGCTGTTCGAGGTCGTCGGCAAGGACGAGTACTCGCTGCGCAACATCGAGACTCTGCTGCGCCCGCCGGTGCCGGAGGCGGACGAGGAGGAACTGCTCGTCCAGAAGCACACCAAGGGCGCCGTCGGCGAAGGGCGCACGCCCAAGGGCGGGGTGCTGGTGGTGGGCGTCGACTCGCTGCTGACCAGCCTGGCGCGCTGCTGCCGGCCGGCGCCGCCGGATCCGATCACCGGTTATGTGACGCGCGGCAAGGGCGTGGCGATCCACCGCGCCGACTGCGCGAACCTGCGGCAGATGGCGCAGTCCGCGCCGGAGCGCGTCATCGCGGTGGCCTGGGGCGAGCCCGCGCCGGACCGTGCGGGCAAGGGCGCGCTCTATCCGGTGGACCTGGTCGTCGAGGCGGCGGACCGGCCGGGGCTGCTGCGGGACGTGCTGGAGCTGTTCGCCAAGGACAAGCTGAACGTGATCTCGGTGAACCAGCAGAGCGGCAAGGGCAAGCCGGCGCGCAGCGACCTGTCGCGGATGAATTTCACTGTCGAGGTCAGCGACGCGCAGCGGCTGCAGCAGACGCTGGTCGCCCTGTCGCAGGTGAGCGGCGTGCGCAGCGCGCGGCGGCGCTGAAGCCTGGAGTGGCCGCGGTCCGGCGAGGGGATGCGGCCGTTCAGCCCGTGTTCATCGGGGTTGTGGGCGATCGGTGGGTGTCGCGACCGGCGAGCGCTGCGTGGGTCCAGGCGGGCGCTGTTCCATTTTTCTTGCGGCTTCCTGGACGGACGCAAAAATCCGGCATATACTGCGAGGCTCTTCAGGCGCGTAGCTCAGTTGGTTAGAGCACCACCTTGACATGGTGGGGGTCGTTGGTTCGAATCCAATCGCGCCTACCAGAATTGGTAGGCAAGTCCTTCGGGACACCTCAGCAGATCGCCCGCTCAAACGGGCGATTTGTTTTGCGGACCAGTGGATTGACCACCGCTGGCCGAGTATTTCAGGCGCGTAGCTCAGTTGGTTAGAGCACCACCTTGACATGGTGGGGGTCGTTGGTTCGAATCCAATCGCGCCTACCAAAGCACACCCCGGTGAGTCGGAAGACTCTCCGGGGTTTTTGTTTTGGTACCGCGCGACCAATGCGCAGCGACATTCGTCGCAGGCCTTCCACGGTCGCGCGCCTGCGCTCGTGCAGAATGCGCGCTCTGCTCGACCGCCGCCGTCCCGGCGCTGCCTGTCCGACGATGAAGTTCCCGTTGCGCCGTTTCCGTTCCCCCTGGCTGCTGCTGCTCGTGCTGGCATGCAGCCTGCTGGGTCGGCCGCTGCACGAGGCCTGGCACGTCGCGCATCCGTTCGGCGAAACCGCCGGCATCGCAGCGGCCGGGCGCATCGATGCGTCGCCGGTCGTCGGCGGTGCCGCAGCTGCGACGGCCGCTGCTGCCGCGACAGCGGACGATCCGGTGTCCGGTCAGGAGGACTCCCCGGGCGCGAAATCGGACAGCTGCGCGTGGTGCCTGTTCCACGCGCAAGCCGTCGCGCCTGGCGGCACGCCGCAGGCACTGCTGGCCCACGCCGAGGCGAGCCCGCCGCCAGCGGCCTTGCCTTGCGGACGGGTCTGCTCCCGCGACTGGACCGTCGCGAAGCCGAGAGGCCCGCCGGCCGCCTGAACCGCCCGCGCGCGCCAGGCGCGCTTTCGCTCATCCGGTTCACCACGCACGGGCGGCGTCGACGCGTCGTCACGCCCGCCCGGCGGCCATTCCTCGCTTTGTCATGTCCTTTTCTTCCGTCCTGCGCGCCGACGGCGCGCGCCTGTCTTCGTCCGTCCCGCTGCAATCCCTCCTCATCCTGGAACTGGCACTGGCCGCGTCCAGCCTCCGGGCGCAGGACGCGCCTACAACGCCCGCACTCCCCACACCGCCCACCATGCCGGCGGCCGATGCCGCCCTCGACGCGGTCACCGTGGACGGCGCCCGCCAGCCGTATCGCACGCTCGTCGTCACCGGCGCGATGAAGACCGACACGCCGGCGCGCGACCTGCCGCAGAGCGTGCGCGTGCTGTCCGGCGCCCTGCTGGCCGACGCCGGCGTCACCCGCCTCGACCAGGCGCTGGACCTGGCGAGCGGCATCGCCCGCCAGAGCAACCTCGGCGGCCTGTGGGACAGCTACGCGATGCGCGGCTTCACCGGCGATCCGAACTTCGGCTCGGACTACATGGTCAATGGCTTCACTTCCAGCCGCGGCTACAACGGCCTGCGCGACACGGTGAACACCGCGTCGGTGGAGGTCCTCAAGGGGCCGGCCTCGGCGCTTTACGGCCGGGGCGAGCCGGGTGGCACGGTCAACATCACGACGAAGAAACCCTCGTTCACGCCCGCCTATGCGCTGCAGTTCTCCGCCGGCAGCCACGACCTGTGGCGCGCCAGCGCCGAGGCGACCGGCCCGCTCGGCGAGCGCGTGGCCTACCGGCTCGGCGTCGCGCGGGAGGGCAGCGCCAGCGACCGCGACCACGTCGAGGCGCGTCGGACGGCGATCTCGCCGTCCTTCCTGTGGATGGTCGGCAACGACACGACGGTCAGCTACGAGCTCGAGGTTGCGCGGCAGAAGGCGACCTTCGATCGCGGTGTTGTCGCGATCGGCGGCCAGTTGGGCCGGGTCCCGCGCCATGCGTTCTACGGCGAGCCGGACGACGGCCCGATCGCGACCGAGAGCGTCGGCCTCCAGCTCTTCGTCCAGCACCAGTTCAACGACGACTGGTCGCTGCAGACCGGCCTGAGCTATCGCGAGAGTTCGCTGGCGGGCATCGCGACCGAAGCCCGCTTCGTCCAGCCGGACCAGCGCACGCTGGTGCGCCAGCGCCGCGCGCGGGACTTCTCGGCGAACGACCTGTCGGGCCGCTTCGAGGTGCTCGGCACGGTGCGGGCGGCCGGGCTGCGGCACCACCTGCTGGCCGGCGTGGACGCGTACCGCTTCGTCGACCGGCGCCAGCAGCAGCGCGTGGTCACCTCCACGCCGATCGACCTCTTCGAGCCCGTGTACGGCGCCACGCCGCCGCCGATGGCGCTCAGCGCCTGGACCCGCGAGGCGCAGAAGGCGCATGCCGTCTACGCGCAGGACCAGATCGACCTCGGCGAGCGCTGGAAGCTGCTGCTCGGCCTGCGCCATGACCGCTACGACCAGACGGTGCTCAACCGCCGCAGCGGCATCGCGACCGACCAGTCGCTGGGCGCGACCTCGCCGCGCGCCGGC
>NZ_VOSR01000035.1:0-2316 GCF_007997345.1 Mitsuaria sp. TWR114 | reverse complement strand
TTGCTCCCTCTCCCGCTTGCGGGAGAGGGCAGGGGTGAGGGCCAGCGGCCGTCGCAGTACGCGGCTCGCTCTCCCGCTTGAGGGAGAGCGCGAGCGTCAGTGCCTCGGCTCGCTCTTGTCCTGCTCGGCGGCCGCGAGCACGGCCTCGCGCCACAGCCGCGCGGGGATGAAGGTCCGCAGCTGCTCCATCGCGCGCTCGATGAGCTCCGGATGCAGCTCATGGCCCACCTTCGGCAGCACGTCGGCGGTGATGTCCGCGCCCAGCGCCATCAGCTCGCGCGCCGCGTTCAGCAGCGCCGGATACGGCAGCTCCGCATCGTCCTTGCCATGCAGCAGGTGGATCGACACCTCCTTCGGCGCATGCTGCGGCCAGTAGGCATACGCGCCGCCGAAGGCCAGCACGCGCCCCGCCAGTTGCTCCTCCTGCTGCAGCGCCTCCAGCGCCAGGATCGCACCCTGCGAGAACCCGCCCAGCGCCACGCGCTCCCAGCTCATCTCCAGCTTCGCCGCCCAGCGGCGCACCAGCGCGATCAGCTCGGGCACCGCCGCCGTCAGGCGCGCCGCCTTGGCCGCGTCGTCGCCCTGCTCGGAATACCACTGGAACCCCGCCCCGCCGCCCGGGATGGCATCGAACGGCTCGAAGCCCTCGGGCAGCACCAGGGCCGCACGCGGGTACTGGCGATGCAGGGCCTCGGCCAGCGGGCGCATCTGCTCGGCGTCGGCGCCGGCACCGTGCAGCAGCACGAACAGCAGGTCGGGCGATCCGTCCTTGGGGATCAGCACATGGGCTTGGGTCATGGGGCGCGATTGTCCGTCAGGGGCCGTCGATGCGTTCCAGCGCGGCGCGAATGTCCGCGGCGTTCGTGGGCCTGACCAGCCGCTCCACCTCCTGGCCGTCGCGCATGAAGATCAGCGTCGGCCACAGCTTGACCTTGAAGGAACGCCCGAGCGGCTGCCCCTTCCCGTCCTCGACCTTGATGTGCTGGATGCGCTCGTGGCCGCCGCCGAAGGCCTCCACCAGCAAGGGCTGCGCGGCCTCGCAGATCGGGCACCACGAGGCGCCGAACTCCACCAGCAGTGGATGCTCCTTGGACAGCGTGTCGACGGCGTCGCGGATCGGCTCGGTCAGCGCGTAATGGGCATTCATCGGCATGGGGAACTCCTGCTGGGTCGGGCCGGAAGGGCGCGCAACGCGAGGCCACGTCGGGCCGCTCCGGCGGGTTTCAAGCCTCAGGCCGCGGCGCGGCGCAGGCTCATCTCGAACACCACGCCTTCCGGCACATTGAATGCCCGGATGCTGCCATCCATCTTCGCCAGATAGGTCCTGGCGACGAACAGACCCTGCCCGCGACGTTCCCCGGCGGCTTGCGGCGCGGTGTCGGAGACGCCGTATTCGAAGATCGTCTCCAGCATCGCCGCGTCGATCGGCGGCCCCTGGTTGTGGATGCGCAGCAGCACCACGCCGGGCTCGCCGGCCTCCAGCGTGAGGGCAATGGGCGTGCCCTCGGGCCGGTAGCGGTCCGCGTTGCGCAGCACGTGGGTGACGGCGTCCTCCAGCGCATAGGCCTCGGCCCGCACTGGCAGCGGCTCGGGCAGCGCCGTCGAGAAGCTGACGCCGTCGATGCCCGCGTAATGCGCGTTGGCGGCGATCTCCCGGCAGAAGGCGACCAGGTCCAGCGCCTGCGGATGCAGGTCGGCGGAGGCCAGCGCCTCGCTCGGCGGCGCGCTGCCGTAGAGCACCTTCACCGCCTGCTGCATCCGCTGCACGTAGCGATGGCTGGCATCGTCCGGCGCGCCGTGCAGCACCATCAGCGATTGCAGCGGCGACATGATCTCGTGGCCCACCGCATGCCACATCTCGCGCTCGCGCTCGGCCCGCAGCTGCTCGCGACGCAGGCCGTCCTTCACGCGGCTGAGCGCGTCGGCCAGGCTGCCGGCCAGGATGCCGAGTTCATCGCGGCCGCGCAGGTCGGCCACGTCCAGCTCGCCGATGCGCTGATCCGCGCGCGCGTCCTGCATGTTGTAGGACACCGCCGCCGCACGCTTGGTCAGCACGGCGATGCCGCGGATCAGGCCCAGCTCCACCATCAGCCAGGCCAGCGCGACCGCGGCCAGCATCGCCGCGGCCAGCGTCTCCTTCAGCGGCGCATCGCCCTTGTCCTCGCGCCAGCCGCGCTTGAACAGCGATTCGCCGGAGCTGTCGACGTAGACCGTCGCCAGGTATTCCGTGAGGTGCAGCTGCAGCGGCAGGTCCGGCCAGCGCGTGTCGACGCTGGGGCGCTCGCCGCTGGCCTCGCGCAGCACGTCGCAGACGGC
>NZ_VOSR01000349.1:0-657 GCF_007997345.1 Mitsuaria sp. TWR114 | reverse complement strand
GCGCTGCTGCTGGCCGCGGGCGAGAGCCTGGTGAAGGTGCGCGGCGGCGACGCCGACGCGTCCTGGAATGGCTGCGCAACGCGGAGCGCGCGGTGCAGGGCCGGCTGCGCGTGGTGCAGGCCCATACCGCCCTGCTCAAAAACCACACGATGCATGCGCTCGGCGAATCGATCGAGCGCGCCGAGAAGAAGGGCCTCGACCCGCTGGCCATCATGGCCAACCGCCTGCGCGCCCAGATCACCGAGCGCCGCCAGGAGCTGTACATCGGGCAGCGCCTGCAGCCCGAGTCCAGCATGGCCGAAGCCTTCCTGCGCCAGCGCCAGCAGCGCCTGGGCGGCGGCATCGCGGCGGTCTGAGCCTTTCTCCCGCGAGGCGGAACGGGGCGCCGGCGAGCGCGTGCCCCACCTGCGCCGTCCCGCTCCGAAGACGGGGTTGCGCGAGGCTCAGCGACGGCCGCGTGCCGGCGTGGGCCGCGGCGACAGGCTCGCCGCCCAGGTCGCGATCTCCGGCGCCAGCGCGTCCACGGCCGCCGCGGTCGCCTTGACGGCGCCCTCGGCATTGCCGCCCGCCGGCTCGGTGCGGTCGAACGCGCGCTGCGATCCGTCCTCCGCCGTCGCCATCAGGCGCACCTGCACCTCGCTGCGCGACGCGCTGGAG
>NZ_VOSR01000348.1:0-1140 GCF_007997345.1 Mitsuaria sp. TWR114 | reverse complement strand
GCGCGCACGAGGGCATCGCCACCGAGCTGCGCCTGTACGACCGCCTGTTCACCGAAGCCCAGCCCGACGCCGGCGAACGCAACTTCCTGGAGCTGCTGAACCCCGATGCCAAGCGTGTCGTGCGCGGCTACCTGGAGCCGTCGCTGCGCGCGGTCGCGCCCGATGCCAAGGTCCAGTTCGAGCGCCACGGCTACTTCGTCGCCGACCGCGTTGACCATCGCGCCGATGCGCCGGTGTTCAACAAGATCACCGGACTGAAGGACAGCTTCGGCAAGTGAGCCGGCGTGGACGGGGTGCGCGGGACGCGCGCCCGGTCCTCCACTGACCGCAACCGGGCGCCTGGCCCCGCCTCAGCCGGCAAGGACTGCCCCCGAGTCCGGCGTGGACGCCAGCACCAGTTGCGGCGCCAGCGGCGCCGTGGTGTCGAGCCAGAAGTCCAGCGTCGCGGACGCGCTGTTGCCCGCCGCATCGACCTGGGTGGCGACGACCCGGCACAAGCCCTCCAGGCCTGCGAAACGCGACGCCGGGATTTCGGCCGCCTGCCACTCGAACGGGGGCTCGTCCAGGATGGCCACCGTCAGCGTCGCCGTGGGATCCAGGCCCAGGATCTCGATCGTCGGATCGGAGGTCCAGCGATCGGTCGCGCTGCTCCCCGTGTCGCGCTTGAGCCGCAGCGTCGGTACCTCGGGCGGGGTCTGGTCCAGCTCGAACACGAGCGACGCTTGCGGGCTGTCGTTGCCCGCGAGGTCGGTCTGGTAGACCAGCACTGACTTGCGACCGTCGCCACCGGCCTTCGCCGCCTCGCTGCCGGGGATGCGGTCCAGGTCGCCCGGATGCCAGGTCGCGCCGCCGTCGAAGCTGTAGGACCAGCGCGCATCGGGCTCCAGGCCATGGACCCGCACGGTGCCGTCGCGGGTCAGGGGCGTGCCGTCTGGCATCGTGCCCGCGGCGAAAACCTGCAGGCCCAGGACGGCCTCGGCGGGGCGGTGGCCCGTCCCGCCCGCGCCGCCGCCGGACGGCGAAGTCGATGGATCGCCGCCCGGTCCCGAGGGCCAGCCGTCGAGGGTGGGCCGCGTCGCTCCACCGCCAGCGGCGATGGCCCCCAGGGCCGAGCCACTGCCGCCACCGCCCGCGGCGCCG
>NZ_VOSR01000347.1:0-8662 GCF_007997345.1 Mitsuaria sp. TWR114 | reverse complement strand
TGCCGGACCTGGACGCGGCCGAGGTCGTTGCGCTGCGCACCGACGCGGCCGTCCCCGAGCACCGCTGAGCTGACGTGCCGATGAGCCGTTGAACCGCTGAACCGCAAAGGAGTTCGAACATGGACTGGAAGACCTTGGCCGAGGCGCTGTTCGGCTCGGACCGCGGGCTGACGCTGGACGGCGAGCTGCTGCACGGCGAGGTCGCGCTCGACGATGAACCGCTGACCGTTGTCGGCACCACCGGGCATGCGCCGATCGGCGTGCGGCTCGCGCTGGCGCAGGCACGCGTGGTGCTGGACACCGTGGCCCGCCATCCGGGCCGGCCGATCCTGCTGTTGATCGACACCCAGGGCCAGCAGCTGCGGCGACGCGATGAGCTGCTGGGCATCAACCGCGCGATGGCCCATCTCGGCATGAGCATCGACCTCGCGCGCCGGCGCGGGCATCCCGTGCTGGGCCTGGTCTACGACCAGGCGCTGTCGGGCGGCTTCATCACGTCGGGCCTGATCGCCGACGCCTGCGATGCGCTGCCGCAGGCGGAGATCCGCGTGATGCGCATTCCAGCGATGTCGCGGGTGACCAAGCTGCCGGAGGCGATGCTGACCGAGCTGTCGCGGACGAACCCGGTCTTCGCGCCGGGCGTCGAGAACTACGTGGCGATGGGCGGCGTGCGGCGCGTGTGGACCGGCTACCTGCGGGCCGCGCTGCGCCAGGCGCTGGCCGATGCGCCGACCGAGGACCGCCGGGCGCTCGATGGCGCACAGCGCGGCGGTCGCCGGCTCGCCGCGGCCGTGATGGACCGCGTGCTGGAGGCGCCATGACCCGTCTGCATCGACATCAACTCGTGCATCCGTCGCCCGCGGCCTGGGAACGCCTGCGCGCGGGCGCTCGCGACGCGGTCGAGCGGGAATGCATGACGCTGTGGGCCGGGCGTGGCCTGCCGCTGGTGGTCACGCAGCAGCGCTGCGACGCCGGCCCGGCCGCCGACTCGACCGCTGGCGGCATCGCGACGGGGCTGTCCGCGCCCCTGCGCTGGGAATCACGCCGGCTTGGCGTGATGCTCGCGCGGAGCGAGGTGCTGTTCTTCGACGAGTTCCCCGTCGCGCGCGCGCTGACCAAACTGCTGCCCGCCGCGGCGCGGCCCGCGTGGGATCGGCTGTGCCGGTCCGCCGCCGCGGACGGCGTCCAGTCGCGCGTCTACGGCAGCTACGGCTGGCAGGCCTTGACCGGCATGGCGCATGTGCGCGCGGATTCGGATGTGGACCTCTGGGTGGGCGTCCAGGATGCGGCCCAGGCCGACACGATCGCCGCGCTGCTCGCGCGCACCGAGATCCCCGGGCTGAGGCTCGATGGCGAGCTGATCTTCGACGGCGACACCGCGGTGTCGTGGCGCGAGTGGTTGGCCTGGCGCGCCGGCGGCA
Source organism: Mitsuaria sp. TWR114 (assembly GCF_007997345.1). NCBI lineage: Bacteria > Pseudomonadati > Pseudomonadota > Betaproteobacteria > Burkholderiales > Sphaerotilaceae > Roseateles > Mitsuaria sp. TWR114. Next base: position 7,241 of record NZ_VOSR01000347.1, on the reverse strand, counting down.
GCCGCTCGATCCTGGTGAAGACCCTCAGCGGCTGTCGACTGGCCAGCGATCTGGGCGAGATCGTCCGCGACATGAAGGTGGCGGCATGAGCGCGCCAGCGCAGCAGAGGCCGCTGGGCCGGCGCCCACGCGACGCTGACGCGATCCTGGCGCCCGTGGCCCGCGACCTCGGCCGCGCCGCCGCAGCCGCGCTGTACGACGAGCTGGCGCTGTCGCCCAAGCCCGGTCTGGTCACCCTGACCAGCAACGGCAGCCATGCCGACATGGACGCGCGGACCTTCTTCCGCAGCATCGCCGCGCTGCGCGGCTACTTCGTCCGGATCGCCGGACTGGGCATGGCCGGCGCAAACTTCGAGGCCCTGGAGCGAGCCGGCATCGAGGCCGAGGCCCGCATGCTCGCGGCGACCGGAGGCATCAACACCCATCGCGGCGCGATCTTCCTGCTGGGGCTGCTATGCGCAAGTGCTGGCGCGCTCGTCGTGGCCAGCCGACCGCTGACGCCGGCGGCGCTGCGGGCGATGCTCGACGAGCGTTGGGGCGCGGCGCTGCATCGGCGCGCGCAGCGTCCGTCGATGTTGCCCGGCGGCATGGCCGCGCGGCGGCACGGGCTTCGCAGTGCGTCGGAAGAGGCGACGCTCGGATTTCCCGCTGTCTTCGAGGTGGGGGTGCCCGCGATGCGGTCGGCGCGCGCGCGTGGCTTGTCGCACGAGCGCGCACAGCTCGACACCTTCTTCCATCTGATGGCAGCCCTCGACGACAGCAACCTCGCGCATCGCGGCGGCCTGGAGGGTCTGCGCTTCGCGCAGCAGGCGGCGCGCGGATTCCTCGCCGACGGCGGCGCCGCGCATCCCTTTGCCACCGCACGGGCTGAGGCAATTGGTCAGGACTTCGAGGCGCGCCGGCTATCGCCCGGCGGCTCCGCCGACATGCTGGCCGCCGTCTGTTGGATGGTTCGCATCGGCGCGGTTGATGCGGACGGCTCGATCGATACGGGCGGCGCGTTCGGCGCGGCCGGTGCGGTCAGCGCAGTCAATGCGCTCGGTGCGGTCGGCGCGCTCGATGCGATCAGCGCGGTCGATGCGGTCGATGCGGTCGACGGCCGGTGAACACCTCGGGCAGTGCTCGTGAGCGTCGCGATCGTCTTCAGCGGGCAAGGCCACCAGCATCCGGCAATGTTGCCGTGGTTGCGGCGTGACGCGGCGATCGCCGCGATGGCGGCACGGCTCCGCGTCGAGGACTGGCGGGCCGCGCTCGCCGACGAGGCATGGGCTCACGCCAACCGACATGCGCAGGTGCTGATCACCGCGACCGCGGTGTCGGCCTGGACTCAACTCCGTGCGGCGCTGCGCATCGCGTCAATCGAGGTCGACGCCCTCGCCGGCTACAGCGTCGGCGAGCTTGCCGCCTGTGCGGCGGCCGGCGTGTTCAGTCCAGAGCGAGCGGTCTCGCTGGCGGCGCGTCGGGCCGCGCTCATGGATGCCGCGGGCAGTACGGGGCGCGGCGGCCTGTGCGGCGTCACCGGCCTCGGCGCGGCCGCGGTGGACGAACTCCTGCGCGGCTCGGCGGTGACCGTCGCCATTCGCAATGGCGACGATTCGGTGGTGATCGGCGGGCCGCTGAGCGACTCGCATACACACGGGCCTGAGGCGGTGTCTCTGTCGGACGGATCGCTCGACGCGGTCGAAGCCGCGCTGGCCGAACGCGGCGCGCGCTGCACGCGCCTGGCGGTCACGGTGGCATCGCACACGCCGCTGATGCGGACGGCCGCCGAGGCTTTCGCCGTCGATCTGGCGGGCGCGGCGATGGACGCGCCCGCGCTGCCAGTGTTCGACAGCGACGGCAATCGCAGCTGGACCGCCGAGCAGGCGCGCGACGGCCTGTCGCGACAGATCGCCACGACGGTGCGATGGGATGCGGTGATGGACCAGTTGGCGGCGCGCGCGCCGTCGTGCGTGCTGGAGATCGGCGGTGGCCAGGCGCTCGCTCGGCTCTGGCAGCGGCGTCATCCGTCGATCCCCGCGCGATCCGCAGACGAGTTCCGCACCGTCGACGGCGTGATCGCGTGGATCGAGCGCTGCAACACCTGAGCGGGATCAGCGAATGGCAGCCAGCGGTCGACGGTCGACGGTCGACGGTCGACGGTCAACGGTCAACGGTCAACGGTCGGCGATGCGACATGCGAGCAGTGAGCGGTGAGCCGTGACCAGCGCGCGGGTTCACCCTCGATCGTTGCAGCGCGCGTAACGGTCCGCTTGGGAGCTTGATTGAAGCGTGCTCGCGCGCTGGATACCGTGCGACTCGATGAGAAACCGATGAAGAACGGAGCGGCCGGTGCTCGACATGCCGGACCGCCGCAACAGGAGACAGCGATGACCACACACTGGATGTCGATCCTTCCGCTCGGGGCCATGTTCGTGGTGGCCACCGCCCTGCCCATCAACATGGGCGTGCTCGCCTTCGTCGGCGCCTTCCTGGTGGGCACGCTGGTGGCCGGCATGAGCGCGAAAGCGATCATGGCCGGCTTCCCGGCCGAGCTCTTCCTGACGCTCGCCGGCATCACCTACCTCTTCGCCCTCGCGCAGAACAACGGCACGATCGACTGGCTGGTGCGACTGGCCGTGCGCGCGGTGCGGGGCCGCATCGCCGCCATCCCGTGGATCATGTTCCTGGTGGCGGCGCTGCTGACCTCGGTCGGTGCGGTGAGCCCGGCGGCGGTGGCGATCATCGCGCCCATCGCGCTGGGCTTCGCGGCCCGCCACGGCATCCATCCGCTGATGATGGGCCTGATGGTGATCCACGGCGCGCAGGCGGGTGGGTTCTCGCCGATGAGCATCTACGGCGGCATCACCAACAAGATCGTCGCGAAGGCGGGGCTGCCGCTCAGCGAGGTCACCACCATGCTGGCCAGCTTCGGCGTGAACTTCGCGGTCGCGCTGGGGCTGTTCTTCGCGCTGGGCGGTTTGAAGCTGATGCGACGGGGCCGTGTCGAGGAGGACGGCGAGCTGGCGCCGATTCCTCCGGTGGCGCGCCCGCAGGGTGGGCCGCAGGTCTTCGGCGGTGCGGAGGCCGAGTCGTATGGCGAAGGGCGGCGTGTCGCGGCGAGTCGTTCGTCGATGCTGGGCCAGGTGCAGACGCAGACTTTCCAGGCCACGAGCGTGCACCAGGTGATCACGGCGCTGGGCCTGGTGCTGCTGGCGGTGCTGACGCTGGGCTACAAGCTGGACATCGGTTTCGTGTCGATCACGATTGGCCTGGTGCTGAGCCTGATGCAGCCGCGGCTGCAGAAGAGTGCGCTGGGCCAGGTGTCGTGGCCGGAGATCATGTTGATCGTCGGCGTGAGCACGTATGTGGGCGTGATGGAGAAGATGGGGACGATCGACTACGTCGGTCACAGTGTCGCGAACCTGACGTCGCCGCTGATGGCTGCGCTGCTGTTGTGTTTCGTGGGCGCGGTGGTGTCGGCCTTCGCGTCGTCGACGGCGGTGCTGGGCTCGTTGATTCCGCTCGGTGTGCCGTTCCTGACGGGAGACAACGCCGGCATGGCGATTGGTTTCATCGCTGCGATGGCGGTGTCCTCGACGATCGTTGACGTGAGCCCCTTCTCGACGAACGGCGCGCTGGTCCTTGCCAACGCCAAGGGCATGGACCGCGACCGCTTCTTCCGCATGTTGCTGCTCTACGGCGCTGCCGTGACGGTGATTGCCCCGATCGTCGTCTGGTCCCTCTTCGTCCTGCTCTGACCACCGCAGTCCGTCGGGTGCTTGGCCGGGGCCGCCGGCGAAGCCGAAGCTTCGTCAACTGACTGGGGCGCCGTCTGTTTGAGCAGAGCGAGCCGAAGGTCAGCGTCGCGAGTTGGCGCCCTGAGCTTCGGCTTCGCCGGCGGCCCCGGCCAAGCGCCGAGCTCCTCGCGCTGTGCTTCCCGATCAAGCGTCCACAAACGCCGCCGCGATCATTTCCCCTGCGTTGATGGGTGACGGCTCATCGACCCTCGGTGTGTAGATGAGGTCCCCCGCGCGAATGCTGGCGCCGCTGAGCACGCAGATGCCATCGCGTTTGGACGGCACCATGTCCCAGATTTGATAGCCGTAATGGCAGGCGCCTGCGTCGGACCACGAGATGGCGGCTGTGCGCGGCGTGGGTCGATCGAGGACGTGGATGGTGGGGGGAGGCCGCAGGGAGAGGCTGGTGCTGTCGTGGTTGCGGTTGGAGCGGGCCTTGGAGGTTGAGGGGTGAGGCGTATCGGGCACGCCGCCGTTCCCGAGCCAAGACACCGTGCGCAGCCAACCCTCGCGCGTTGGATCGTTTGCCAGATTGCTGTGCATGCCGCACCGCCTTTCACGTCCGCCGACAATCGGCGTCGAAGCCTGAAATAATTCAACGGGTGATGAATATAACAAAGGCAGCCAGCGCATGAATAAGACCCCAAGGACCGTCGGGGCGCCGCGGCGTCGCGGACGGCCGAGCGCGGATTGCGCCCGCGGCGCCGATGAACTGCTGCGCGTCGCGCGGCGCACCTTTGCGCTGCGGGGATATGAAGCCACCAGCGTCCGTGAGATCGCGCGCCAGGCCGAGGTCGATCCGGCGCTGATCGCCCATCATTTCGGATCGAAGGAAGCGCTGTGGCTCGCGGTGGTGGAGCAGATCAGGGAGCTCCTCGAGCCGATGCTGGAGACGACGGCGGCGCTGCGCGCCGACGCGTCGCTGGGACCGCGGCAGCGGGTCGAGCACTGCCTGCTGGCGTTCATCGACCGCGTCTTCGAGCACCCGGACATCGGCATCTTCTTCTCGACGGCGGCGACCGAGGAAGGCGAGCGGCTCAACGTGCTGGTCGACGTGATGGTGCGGCCTTTCCACGCCGTCTGCCTGCCGCTGTTCAGCGACGCGATGGATGCCGGCGAGCTGCGCCGCTGCGATCCGGCGCTGCTGTTCTCGGTGCTGATGCAAGGCATCAGCAAGACGGTGGCGTATGCGCATGTGCTGCGCGCGGTCTCCCCGCTGCCGGACGACCCGGGCCGCTTCAAGCGCGAGCTCACGGACGTGGCACTGCACCTGCTGCGCTGATCGCACGATTGCTCAAGCGGGGCGATGTGTCGCTGTCGCCAGTGCGGTGATGTGTCCTCGCGCATCGGATCGTCTTTCCTTCCCAGGCCGGATACACGGGCATACGAAAGCCGTATCGCCCATCGGCCCGCGCTCGAAGAATCCGCTCCATCGCAGCCTCCCGCTGCTGGCCTGGAAAGGATTCCCCATGCGATCGATCTCCCGACGTTCCCTGCTCCCGCTGGCGCTGGCCGGTGCCGCCGCCGCGGCCACCGTGGCGCTCTCGCTGCCGACGATGTCCACCGACGCGGCGGCCGCTTCGCTGCTGGGCGGCGGCGGCATGACCGGCAAGCCGGCGCCCGCCTTCGCCGGCATCAACAGCTGGGTCAACAGCCCGCCGCTGAAGATGGAGGAGCTGCGCGGCAAGGTGGTGCTGGTCGACTTCTGGACCTACACCTGCATCAACTGCCTGAACGCCCTGCCCTACGTGAAGGCCTGGCATGAGAAGTACAAGGACCAGGGCCTGGTCGTCGTCGGCGTGCATTCGCCCGAGTACGAGGAAGAGAAGTCGCTGGCGGGCTTGAAGGAGGCCATCACGCGGCTGGGCATCACCCATCCGGTGGCGCAGGACAACGACTTCAAGACGTGGAAGAACTACAGCAACCGCTACTGGCCGGCGCTGTACCTCGTCGACAAGCAGGGCAAGGTCGTCTACACCCACTTCGGCGAGGGCGCCTACCAGCAGACCGAAGCGCAGATCCAGGCGCTGCTGAAGCAGCCGGCCTAATCGCGGCCCTCGACGGCCATCGACAGCACGTAGCCCTCGCTGCGGACCGTCTTGATGTATTTGGGCTCGCGCGCGTCGTCGCGCAGCCGCTGGCGGATGCGGCTGACGAGCAGGTCGATCGAGCGCTCGAAGAGCTCGGCCTCGCGCCCCTGCGTGAGGCCGAGCAGCTGGTCGCGGCTCAGCACCCGCTGCGGGTGGTCCAGGAACACGCGCAGCAGCCGGTACTCCGCGCCGCTGAGCGGCACCACCGTGCCCTGGGCATCGACCAGGTGACGCTCGATCGTGTCCAGCACCCAATCGCCGAAGGCAGTCGCGGCGACTCGTCCGACGAGCGCATGTTGGGCGGCAGCATGCGCGCGCGCCGCAGCACCGACTTGATCCGCGCCAGCAGCTCGCGCGCCGCGAAGGGCTTGGCCAGGTAATCGTCCGCGCCCATCTCCAGGCCAAGAATGCGGTCGGCCTCGTCGCCCCGCGCGGTCAGCATGATGACCGGCGTCGCCTTGTGCCGGCCGGCCCGCAGGTCTCGGCACAGCGACAGGCCATCCTCGCCCGGCAGCATCAGGTCCAGGATCACCAGGTCGAAGGGGCCGCCGGTCTCCATCGCGATGCGCATGTGCCGGCCGGTCGGCACCGCGGTGGCGCGCAGGCCGTTGCGGGTCAGGTAGGTGGTGAGCAACTCGCGGATCTCGCGGTCGTCGTCGACGATCAGGACATGGTCCTGGGTGGGCGCGGTCGTCTGCATGGGCGTGGAAGGCGGAACGCTGGGGACGGGATGAGCCGGAATGTAGCGGCCCGCAGCCCGCGTGGCGTCGGCCGGGGCAATGTTGTGTCTCCGGTGCGGGACGCGGATACACGCCCATACAAAGCCCGCCACAAACGGGAGCCGCGCGCCTATAAACCAGCCTGCGGCGCCGCCGCCGCCATTCGACCTCATCCCCAGCGTCACCGCACCGGAGACCCCCGTGAGCCGCGTCATCGATTACTTCCTCGCTCCCCACAGCCCCTGGACCTACCTCGGCCACGAGCGCTTCGTCGCCATCGCGCGCGAGGCGGGCGCCACGGTGCGCCCGATCCCGATCGACCTGCTCAAGCTGTTCTCGGTCTCCGGCGGCCTGCCGCTGTCGCAGCGCCCCGCCCAGCGCCAGGCCTATCGGCTGCTGGAGCTGCGGCGCTTCTCGCGCCATCTGGGCATGCCGATGCATGTGGAGCCGACCTTCTTCCCCGTCGTGCCGCATGCGGCGGCGCGGCTGATCATCGCGGTCGACGAGGCCGACGGCGCGGAGGCAGCGCTGCGCCTGACCGGCGCGTTGCTGCGTGCGGTCTGGGAGCAGCAACGCGACATCGCCGACGCCGCCACGCTGACCGCGATCCTGGGCGAGCAGTCCCTGCCTGCCGAGCGCCTGGCCCGCTCCGCC
>NZ_VOSR01000346.1:0-2504 GCF_007997345.1 Mitsuaria sp. TWR114 | reverse complement strand
TGATCTTCGTCACCGCGCTGGCCGACACCAGCGACGAGACCGAGGGCTTCGAGGCCGGCGCGGTCGACTACATCACCAAGCCGGTCAGCCCGCCGGTGGTGCGGGCGCGGGTGCGGACCCACCTGTCGCTGGTGCGCGCGGACGAACTGCGCGAGACCCGGCTGCAGATCGTGCAGCGCCTGGGCCGCGCCGCCGAGTACAAGGACAACGAGACCGGCTGGCACGTCGTGCGGATGAGCCACTACGCCCAGCTGCTGGCGCTGGCGGCCGGCTGGACCGACCAGGACGCCGACGACCTGCTGCATGCCGCGCCCATGCATGACGTCGGCAAGCTCGGCATCCCGGACGCGATCCTGCAGAAGCCGGGTCCGCTGACCGAGGCGGAATGGATGGTGATGCGCCGCCATCCGGCCATCGGCGCCGAGATCCTGGGCGATCAGGCGACCGGCCTGCTCGGCATGGCGCGGCGCATCGCGCTGGCCCATCACGAGAAATGGGACGGCAGCGGTTATCCCGAGGGCCTGGCCGGGGAGTCCATCCCGCAGGACGCCCGCATCGTCGCGATCGCCGACGTCTTCGACGCGCTGACCAGCATCCGCCCCTACAAGCCGGCCTGGCCGGTGGAGCAGGCGGTGGCGCACCTGCGCGCGCAGGCCGGCCGACACTTCGATCCGGCGCTGGTGGAGCTGTTCATCGGCGTGCTGCCGCAGGTGCTGGAGGTGCGGGACCGCTTCCTGGAGGAAGGCTAGGCCCCGCGGCCGGTTATGGCCGCCCGCCAGATCGTGATGCTCGCATTCCCGCAACACCGGGCGTGCGCAGCGCCCGGCATCGCCGCGGCCCGGAATAATCCGCGCCCATGGTGCTGAACTTCATCTGGATCGGGTTCTTCCTGATCGGCTTCGCGGTCGCGCTGGCGCGGCTGTTCCAGGGCGACCTGACCATCTTCACGCAGGTGCTGACCGGCATCTTCGACACCGCCAAGACCGGCTTCGACATCTCGCTCGGCCTGGTCGGCGTGATGAGCCTGTGGCTGGGCCTGATGAAGGTCGGCGAGACCGCCGGCGTGATCCAGCTCTTCGCCCGCGCGATGGGACCGTTCTTCGCGAGGATCTTCCCCGAGGTGCCGCGCGGCCATCCGGCCGGCGGCTCGATGGTGATGAACTTCTCGGCCAACATGCTGGGGCTGGACAACGCCGCCACGCCGCTCGGGCTCAAGGCGATGAAGGAGCTGCAGGAGCTGAATCCGCGGAAGGACACCGCGTCGAACGCGATGATCATGTTCCTGGTGCTGAACACCGCCGGCATCACGCTGATCCCGACCTCGGTGATCGCGATCCGCCAGGCGATGGCGGTGGACCAGGGCCTGGTCGGCTTCAACGCCGCGGACATCTTCCTGCCCACGCTGATCGCGACCTTCATCTCCTTCATGTCGGGCCTGGTCGCGGTGGCGTGGGTGCAGCGCATCAACCTGTTCAGCGCGCCGGTGCTGGTGTTCGTCGGCGGCTTCATCGCGATCATGGCCGCCGTCTTCGGCTGGCTGCACAGCTATCCGCCCGAGCTGATGTCCAGGTACATCGGGCTGCTGGGCAGCGGCGTGATCCTGAGCATCATCGTGATGTTCATCGCGGTCGGCGCCTGGCGCCGCGTCAACGTCTACGAGGCTTTCGTCGAGGGCGCGAAGGAGGGCTTCGGCGTCGCGGTGCAGATCATTCCCTACCTGATCGCGATCCTGGTGGCGATCTCGGTGTTCCGCACGACGGGCTGCATGGACTTCGTCGTCCAGGGCATCGCGGCGGGCGTGGCGGCGCTGGGCCTGCCCACCGACTTCGTGCCGGCGCTGCCGGTCGGGCTGATGAAGACGCTGTCGGGCAGCGGCGCGCGCGGCCTGATGGTGGACGTGCTCAAGACCTATGGCGTGGACAGCTTCGAGGGCAAGCTCGCCGCGATCATCCAGGGCTCGACCGAGACGACCTTCTACGTGCTGGCCGTCTACTTCGGCAGCGTCAACATCAAGAAGACGCGTTATGCGCTGAGCTGCGGCCTGCTCGCCGACGCGGTGGGCCTGGTCGGCGCGATCCTGGTGGGCTACTGGTTCTTCAAGTGAGCCGCGCGAGCGCCGCGCCTCACTCCACCCGGTTGCGCCCGTTGGCCTTGGCGCGATAGAGCGCCGCGTCGGCGCGCGCGACCAGCGCCTCCAGCGACTCGTCGCAGGCCGGGGGCACGCCCACCACGCCGGCGCTGCAGGTCGCGGCCAGCGGCGTGCCGGTGCCGATGTCGAAGGGCTGGTCGCCGATGCAGCGCTGCAGGGCCTGCGCGCGGCGCCGGCCCTGCTCCTGCGCCATCGACAGGCCGGGCAGCACCAGCAGGAATTCCTCGCCGCCCCAACGGCCGATCGCGTCGTAGTCGCGCATCGTGGCTTTGAGCCGCAGCACCAGTTGCGTCAGCACCGCGTCGCCGGCGGGATGGCCATGGGTGTCGTTGATGCGCTTGAAGTGGTCGATGTC
>NZ_VOSR01000345.1:0-5929 GCF_007997345.1 Mitsuaria sp. TWR114 | reverse complement strand
CGCGACCTGCGCGTGGCGGTCTACACCAACCTCGATCCCGGCCGCTACCGGCTGCGGGTGCGCGGCACCAACCGCAACGGCGTCTGGAGCCCACTGGAGCTCAGCATCCCGGTGCGCGTGCTGCCGGACTGGTGGCAGACCTGGTGGGCCCGCACGCTCGGCGGCGCGGCGCTGATCGCGCTGGTCTATGCGCTGGTGGCGCTGCGCACGGCCTACCTGCGACGCTCGCAGCTGGCGCTGGAGATCAAGGTGAAGGCCCGCACCGCGGAGCTGGAGCGGCTCTCCGCCGACCTGCAGGCCAAGAGCGTGGCGCTGGAGGAATCCAGCCTGTCGGATCCGCTCACCGGCCTGCGCAACCGGCGCTTCCTGACGCAGCACATCGAGGCCGACGTGGCGCTCGCGGTGCGTCGTCACGAGCAGGCGCGCGACGACGGCTATGCGCCGCCCGACGATGGCGACCTGATCTTCTTCCTGCTCGACCTGGACTTCTTCAAGGCGCTCAACGACCGTCTCGGCCACGCGGCGGGCGACGCGGTCCTGCAGCAGATGCGCGGCCGGCTGACCGCCGTGTTCCGCGAGGCCGACTACCTGGTCCGCTGGGGCGGCGAGGAGTTCCTGATCGTGGCGCGCGGTACCTCCCGCCGGCATGCGGCCGAGCTCGCGGAGCGCGCGCGGCTGCAGGTCTGCGGCGCGCCCTTCGAGCTCGGCGAGGGCCGGCAGGTGGGCGTCACCTGCTCGGTGGGCTTCGCGGCCTTCCCGCTCTCGCCGGCGTTGCCGCGCGCCCTGGACTGGGCCGCGACAGTGGCCCTGGCCGACGAGGCGCTGTATGCGGTCAAGCGGGCCGGGCGCAACGGCTGGGAAGGCGTGACCGGCATCGCCGGGGCCGTTCATGGCGTCGACGTCGCGACGAGCTTCGCGGGGGACGTGACGGAGCTCGAGGGCGCATTGCGCCAGCGTTCGCGCGGATCGATGGCAGACTGGCTGGCCAGCGGCGACCTGAAGGTCGTGCGCTCTTCGCCGCCGGCCGATGCCGGAGCCGCCGTCGCGCGGCCGATCGAGGCCGGCAAGTCCTGACCCTGGACGCTCGGCCGCGCTGGTCCCCCCAGGGGCGGACCCGCCAATTGCCGAGCGCTGGATGAGAACGGCACGAGCGCGGCAAATGGCGCTCCCGCCGAGTGCCGATGACCGGCAATCGGTAAAGCCGACAAGTAAAGGCTGCCAGCGCCTGCCCCGGCTTCGCTCCATGGCGACCGGAATGGCCCGATGATCGGGGGCTTCCCCCGGCCGGATTGGCCGCCGTCCACGAATCGAGGAGAACCTTCGTTTTGATGAACGACCTTGCGAACTTCCTGCAGTTCAGCGCCTGGCCGCCGCGCCCGGACTGGCTGTTCTGGGCCTCGCTGACCATGGTGGCCGCCGGCGTGCTCGGCGAATTCGTGAACCGCCGCCTGGGCCTGCCGCGCGTCGTCGGCTACAGCGTCGTCGGCATGATCCTGGCGGCGCTGGGCCATGGCATCTTCGCCAACGGCGCGCTGGACGCGCGCTTGCGGCTCGTCGTCGACCTGGCGCTGGCGCTGCTGCTGTTCGAGATGGGCTCGCGCGTGAACCTGCGCTGGCTGCGCAACAACAAGGCGCTGCTCGGCGCCAGCGCGGCCGAGGCCGCGGTCAGCTTCGTCGTCGTCGGCTACGGCCTGACGCTGCTGGGCGTGAGCCCGCTGGTGTCCATCAGCTGCGCGGTGCTGACGATGGCCTCGAGCGCCGCGGTCGTCGGCCGCGTCGGCGCCGAGCTGCGCGCGGCCGGCCAGGTCAGCGAACGCATGCTGGCGCTGACCTCGCTGAACACGATCTACGGCGTGCTCGCGCACAAGCTGCTGCTGGGCTGGCTGGCGCTGGACCAGAAGGGCGACTGGCTGGAGGCCGTCGCGCAGCCGCTGTATGCCTTCGTCGGTTCGGTGATCGTCGCCGCGCTGCTGGCGCGATTGACGGCCGGCCTGATGCGGCGGCTGGACCTGCGCAACGAGAACTCGGTGCTGATGCTGCTGGGCCTGGTGCTGGTGGCGCTGAGCGTGGCGCGGGTGCTGAACCTGTCCACGCTGCTGGTGCCGCTGCTGGCCGGCATGATCCTGCGCAACACGACCGAGCGGCCCTGGGTCTGGCCGCGCCACTTCGGCACGGCGGGCGGCGTGCTGGTGCTGATGCTGTTCGTGGCGGTGGGTTCCGCCTGGACGCTGCAGGCGCTGGCCGCGGGCGCGGTGCTGGCGCTGGCCCTGCTGCTGCTGCGCCTGTTGGCCAAGGCGATCGCCCTGACCGGCATGGCGCGGCTGAGCGGCATCGACACCCGCCAGGGCGTCGCGCTGGCGGTGTGCCTGAGCCCGGTGTCGGGCACGATGCTGGTGCTGTTCAGCGAGGTGCAGCTGCATCACCCGCAGACCGCCGCGCTGCTGGCGCCGGTCATCCTGTCGACGATCGCGCTCATGGAGCTGGTCGGACCGATCGCCGTCCAATGGGGCCTGCGCCTGGCCGGCGAGCATCACCCTGAAACCCCTGTGAAGGAGGCTGCGAAGCGATGAGCCTCGAACCATTCGCCACATCCAAGCCCTTGACGATGGGCGTGGAACTGGAGCTCCAGATCGTCAACCGTCACGACTACGACCTGATGCCGGGATCCAAGGATCTGCTGCGCGTGATGAAGGGCGAGACCCTGCCCGGCGACGTCACGCCGGAGATCACCGACTCGATGATCGAGCTCTGCACCAACGTCTGCACGAACTACGAGCAGGTGCTGGAACAGCTGACGATCACCCGCGACGCGCTGGTGCGCAGCGCCGACAAGCTCAACCTCGGCCTGTCGGGCGGCGGCACGCATCCCTACCAGCACTGGAGCAAGCAGCGCATCTTCGACAAGCCGCGCTTCCAGGAGATCTCCTCGCTCTACGGCTACCTGAGCAAGCAGTTCACCGTCTTCGGCCAGCACGTGCACATCGGCTGCGAAGGGCCGGACCATGCGCTGCGGCTGCTGCATGGGCTGTCGCGCTTCATTCCCCACCTGATCGCGCTGTCGGCATCCTCGCCCTACGTGCAGGGCAACGACACCGGCTTCCATTCGGCGCGGCTGAACTCCGTGTTCGCGTTCCCGCTGTCGGGGCGCGCGCCCTTCGTGCTGACCTGGGACGACTTCCTGGTGTTCTTCGAGAAGATGACGCACACCGGCGTCGTGAAGAGCATGAAGGACTTCTACTGGGACATCCGTCCCAAGCCCGAGTACGGGACGATCGAGGTGCGGGTGCTCGACACGCCGCTGACGATCGAGAAGGCCTCGGCGCTGGCGGCGCTGATCCAGTGCCTGGCGCGGTGGATCTCGCACGATCACCCGTTCGCGCTGCACGAGGACGACTACCTGCCCTACACCTTCAACCGTTTCCAGGCCTGCCGCTTCGGATTGGACGGCACCTTCGTCGACCCGAAGAGCGGCGAGCACCGCAGCCTGCGCGAGGACCTGAACGTCACGCTGCATGCGCTGGAGCCGCACGCGGTGGCGCTGAAGGCCGAGCCGGCGCTGCGCTACGTGCGCGAGGAGATGCGCTGGCAGGGCAACGACGCGACCTGGGCGCGCGGCGTGGTGGAGAAGGAGCAGTTGCTCAACGAGCTGGTGCGCCAGCAGTGCGAGCGCTGGGCCGGTCGGCCGGTGGCGAACGCGCGCTGAGCGCCGCACGTCGGGATTCGACCCCGGGGTACCTGGTGCGGCTGGCGGGAGCACGGCGGCCTGCCCTGCCGCTCACGCGGCCTTCTGCCCCATCACCGTGACGCGCCAGGTCGAGTTCGTCAGCAAGCCGCCTTCCTCCAGCGCTTCGCGGATGCCGAACTCCTCGAGGGCGTAGACACCATGGACCGAGCGCCACAGGAAGCCCTTTTCCTTGAGCGCATCCAGGGCCGCCTGCACGGTGTGGAGGTTGATGGGCTCGGTGGCTTCGTTCCCGTCGTCCACCTCGATGACCATGCGGTAGGTATCCATCGTCCGTGTCCAGAAGGGGACGAAATTACGCCCCTGCGCGGCCAGGACGCGGAGCACGGCTGACTGCAACGGGCTGAGCAGGCCGACCAGCGCCAGCAGGTTGTGGATGCGGGCCCGCGCGCGGGATTCGACCGCCTCGGCGAAGGTGGCGTGTGCTTCGTCGGCCGTCCAGTCGCCACGCGCGGCCAGTGCGCTCAACCCGGCCTGCATCCACTCGGGGCGATGGCCCGCGCGATCGAAGATGGCCATGAGGCCATCGACCGTCAACGCCGCGGACGCCGGCGCTCGATCGCGCACCCAGGCGAGATAGTCGGCGCCCAGCACGGGGAATTCCTGCATCGGTGCGCAGAAGAAGGCCTGGTCCTTCCATTCGACGAGCATCGCCAGCTTGTTGCGGTTTGAACCGGTGGCGACGATGCGCAAGCCGTGGTGCGGACCCATGTTCAGTTTGTCGCGCGCGGCTTTGAGCGCGTACAGGACGTTGCTGCCTCGTGCCGTCGTGATCGCATGCTGCGCTTCGTCGATGATCAGCACGATCATCCGCCCGCATTCATCGGAGAGCGCGGCCAGCGCGCGCGCCAGGGAGACCTGCTTGCCGAGGCCGACACGGTCCATGGTGAAGGCCAGTCCTCCGACCTGGACGCGCTCCATGCCGGCCGCGCGGGCGAAGCGCAGGACCACGCCGTCATGGCGGGCCATTTCCTCGCGAATGGCTTCGGTGATGACGTCGCCCGGATCCTGATCGCGCTCCTGCCAGAGATCGGCGTAGATCACGATGGCATCGCGCTGCCTCAATTCGGGGCAGAGATCTTCTCGAAGAAAGGTCGACTTCCCGGTGCGTCGGCGGGCGCCGAGGAACAGACCCGAACTCGCGGGCGCGAGATCGTCATCCAGGATGTGCGTGGCCAATTCGGCGGCCAATTGGGTGCGATGAAAAACTTCCACGGACGGGACTCCAGATCGGTGAGACAGGCGGAGGGGCCAATCGCGATGCCGATTCGGCCAGCCACGATTGGAAGCGGAGCCTGGATGCTGTGCGCATCCGGCGGCGCCGTGTCTGATCTCGATCAAGGAGGTCCTGGACCTCCCTCCTCAGCAGGTGTCCCGAGCGAAAGGAGCGGTTGGTGTCAGCGCGGGGTCAGGCCGTGTCAGCGCCCAGCGGTCAGCCCCAAGCGTTGAGTTCTTCCAGCTGATCCGGCGACCCCACGTTCGCCCAAGGCCCGGTGTAGAGCTCCGCGGTCACCGCGCGCGCCTGGATCGCGCGGTCCAGGCTGACGCGGATGCGCTGGTGCTCACCTGGCTGCACGCCGTCGAAGAAGGCGCGCTTGTAGAGGCCGATGTTGCTGTAGACCTCGAGGTTGCCGTTGATCGTCGCGAAGCCGGCCGCGTCGATGCCGAAGTCGCCGGTCGGATGGCGCGGCTGCTTCGGCACGAACCACAGGTGCGCCAGCAGCGGGCTCGCCGCGAAGGCCGCGGCCTGGGCCGGATCGAAGACGAAGTCGGGAATGAAGATGTCCGCCGAGACTGCCCAGAAGGCCTCGTCGCCGTCGGCGCACAGCAGGTCTAGTGCCGTCGCGATGCCGCCGCCGGTCTCGAGCGCGCGGCCGTAGCGCGCGCCTTCATGGCTGTAATGCAGCCGCAGGTCCCAGCGCGCGCCGTTGCCGAGCGTCGCCTCGAACTGCTCATGCAGCCATGCGGTGTTGATGACGACGTCGCGGATGCCGGCGCGGGCGAAGGCCTCGATGTGCCATTCGATCAACGGCTTGCCGCGCACTTTCAGCAGCGGCTTGGGTGTGTGGTCGGTCAACGGCCGCATGCGCTCACCGCGCCCGGCCGCGAGGATCATGGCTCGCATCGATTCACCAGAAAAATTAGCCGGCGAGTTTAAAGCGCTCCCCTCTAGTGACCCGCCGCGGA